>SHXP01000144.1 GCA_009693225.1 Limnohabitans sp.
CCAACAAATGATGAAGAAAGTGGCTCAAAACTTCAAAAAACAAGCAAATAAGGGCTTGAATTTCAGAATGTGCAATTTACCTCAGCAAAAAAGATCAACCAGGTAATGCAAACTAATTTATCGACCAATATTTCAGCAGCCTGCTAAGCCAATGCCGCTTTGACCGCCGCACTCACCTGGCCCATGTCGGCTTTACCGGCCAGACGGGTTTTCACCGCGCCCATGACCTTGCCCATGTCCCCTGGGCCGCTGGCGCCCAGTTCGGCGACGATAGTCGCCACTTCTTTTTGCACTTCTTCCAGCGACAGTCGCTGCGGCAGGTAAGCCTGCAGCACCGCAATTTCCGCGCTCTCCACATCGGCCAGGTTCTGGCGCTGCGCACTCAGGTAAGCGGCGACCGAGTCCTTGCGCTGCTTGATCAGTTTGTCGACGATGGCGATGACCATGACGTCGTCGAGCTCCACGCGTTCGTCGACTTCTTTTTGCTTCATCGCCGCCTGCAACAAACGGATGGTGCCCAGGCGCACGCTGTCCTTGGCGCGCATGGCGGTTTTCATGTCTTCAGTGATTTGCGCTTTGAGGCTCATGGGGTGTCTACGGAAAAAAAGAAGAAGGCCCGCACGGACTTGGCCGGGGGAGCCTGATCAGGCCAAGGCCTGTGAAGTTCAGTACAGCTTTTTGGGCAACTGCATGCTGCGAACGCGCTTGTAGTGGCGTTTAACAGCAGCGGCCTTTTTGCGCTTGCGCTCGGCGGTGGGTTTTTCGTAAAACTCGCGGGCGCGCAAATCGGTGAGCAGGCCAAGTTTTTCAATGGTGCGCTTGAAGCGGCGCAGTGCCACGTCAAAGGGTTCGTTTTCTTTTATACGGATGGTGATCATTGACAACAATTTTCAAAATGTGCACACCAAGTGTTTGAAGAAGATCGGACCTCAAAGCCGGGTTGCGGTGTTACGGGGGATGGGGGCCGGATGTCTCGCCTGGCCGCCAAACACTAGATTATAGCGGTTTCAGCCGGGCTGCCAAGGCTTTTGCACAGGCATGCGCGCTGGACCAGGCCCACTGAAAGTTGTAGCCGCCCAGCCAGCCGGTGATATCGACCACTTCGCCGATGAAATACAAGCTTTTTTGCGTGGATTCCATGGTCTGCTGGGACAAATCCCGGGTATCGACGCCGCCGGCGGTCACCTCGGCCTTGGCATAGCCCTCGGTGCCGGACGGCGTCAGCGCCCAGGCCTGCAAGGCCGCTGCCAAGCGCTGCAAGGCCTTGTCCGGCGTGTCCGCCAGGCTGCGCTGCCAGTCGCTGTGGCCGGCCGTCCAGGTGTCGGCCAGGCGCGACGGAAGCCAGGCGGCCAGGGTGTTGGCCAGGGTTTTCTTTGACGTCTGCTTGGCTTGCAGCAGTTCGTCGGCCAGGTCGGTCTCGGGCAGCAGGTTCAGGCGTATGGCCGTGCCCGGCTGCCAATAGCTGGAAATCTGCAATACCGCCGGACCCGACAAACCCCGGTGGGTGAACAGCAGGTCTTCGTTGAACAACACCGGCTTTTTCCCCGCGCCGGTTTGCATGGCCACCGGCAGCGACAGTCCGGCCAGCGCTGCGTACGGTTGCCAGTCGCTGGCGCTGAGGGTCAGCGGCACCAGCGCCGGGCGCGGCTCGATCAGGCGCAAGCCGAACTGCCGGGCCAGCCGGTAGCCGATGTCGCTGGCGCCTATCTTCGGGATGGACAAACCGCCGGACGCCACCACCACGGCGCTGGCCTGCACCTGGCCCTGGCCGGTGTCGGCGACATAGTGCGCATCGGGCGAGTCGCTGTGGTGCAACCCCAGCAGACTGCACGGCTGCCAGCGCGTGACCGAGCCGCCCATGGCGCCGGCATCGCATTCGCGCAGCAGCACATCGATCAGGTCTTGCGCGCTGCGGTCGCAAAACATCTGGCCTTTGTGTTTTTCATGGAAGGGCACGCTGTGTTTTTGCATCAGCGCAATGAAGTCCAGTGCCGTGTGGCGGCTCAGCGCGCTGCGCGCAAACATCGGGTTCTCGCCCAGAAAATGCGTGTGCGGAGCGCGCGGGTCTATGTCTTTGTTGGTGAAATTGCTGCACCCGCCGCCGGAGATGCGGATTTTTTCCGCCACTTTGGGGTAATGGTCCAGCAGCAGCACGCGCAAGCCCTGTTGGGCCGCCACCCCGGAGCAGAACAAGCCGGCCGCGCCCGCGCCGATGATCAGTACATCGACCCGGGTCATGGCTGCTGCAAAAACGCCTCGATGTGTTGCGCCAGGTCCAGCGGCTGGTCGTGGTGCAACATGTGACCGGCGTCGGCAATCGTCACCGAGCGCAGGTCCGCGATGGGTTGCAACCGCTCATGGAATTCGTCCAGCGTGTATTTGCCTTCCCACCATTTCTCCAGGTTGTTCTCGGCGGCCTCGACATTGAGCACCGGGGCGCTGATGTTGCGGTACATCGCCAGCATTTCCTTGACGCGGAATAGGTAAGGGTTGACCATTTTGTGGGCCGGATGACCCAGAATGTCCCACAGACCCTCAGCGTTTTCTTTGGCCCAGTGCTGCGCCAGCCATTGCGCCTTGTCCGGGCTCAGACGCTGGTTGGTGCGTATCAGGCGTTGCGCCACCGCTTCGGTGTCGGGGTAGCTGCGCAGGCCGATGCCGCCGCTACGCAGCGACTTGATCTGGTTCAGCCATTTGGCGTAGCGCCCGGGTGCCTGCGACGGTCGGCTGGCCGCCATGCCGAAGCCTTCCAGGTTGATCAGGCGGCGGACACGCTCAGGCCGCACCCCGGCATACATGCTAACGATGTTGCCGCCCATGCTGTGGCCGAGCAAATCGATCTGGCCCTCGGGCTGGAAATAGTCGATCAACGCGTCCAGGTCGGCCAGGTAGTCGGGGTACCAGAAGCTGTCGACCTCGCCGACAGCGGTCAGGCCGAAACCGCGCCAGTCCGGCGCAATGATGTGGCGTTCCTGTTGCATGGCGTCCACCACGAACTGAAAGGAGGCACTGACGTCCATCCAGCCGTGCACCATGAACAGCGGCAACTGCCCGGGGCGCGGCGTGCCCCATTCGCGCACGTGGTAATTTAATTGGCGCAACCTGATAAAGCCGGTGCGCGAAGCTGTTTGAACTTGGTACATTCACTCGATCATAAGGATGTAGCGCATGACCGCCGGTCACTCAACAGACAACCACCCGCAAATGCACAGCAGTTTCCGCTGGTCTGTGCCCGGGCATTTCAATATCGCTCAGGTGTGTTCGCGACGCTGGGCGGCGTCGCCTGCACCTGCATCACGCACAGCGGTGTTGCTGCATCAGGCAGACGCAGGCGACGGCCATGCCTACAGTTACGCGCAGTTGCAAACAGCTGCCGATGCGCTCAGCCATGTGCTGTCATCGCAGGGTGTCAAACCCAGCGACCGCGTGGCCGTGGTCTTGCCGCAGCGGTTTGAGATGGCCGTGGCTTACATGGCGGTGCTGCAAATGGGCGCGGTCGCCATGCCGCTGTCGCAATTGTTCGGCCCGGACGCGCTGCTTTACCGTTTGCAGGATTCCGGGGCGGTACTGGCTGTGGTGGACCAGGTGTCGGCGGCCACGGTCAGCGGCATGAAAAAAGAATGCCCGGCATTGCGTCTGGTGATAGGCATGGACCCCGGCTGCGGCGATATCTGCTTTGACCATGAAGCCACCAGCGTCACGCCGCCGTGGCCGTTGTTCAACACCCTGGCCACGGACGCCGCGCTGCTGATTTACACCAGCGGCACCACCGGCCAGCCCAAGGGCGCGCTGATTCCGCACCAGGCCTTGATCGGCAACCTCAGCGGTTTTGTGTGCAGCCAGAATTGGTTCGGTTTTTCGACCAGCTGCAGCGGTGTTTCAACCCATGACGATTTGCCCACCGGCAGCCACGCGGTCATGTGGTCGCCCGCCGACTGGACCTGGACCGGCGGCCTGATGGACGCTTTGTTGCCGACGCTGTATTTCGGGCGGCCCATCGTCGCCTGGCCGGGGCGTTTCTCGGCAGATCTGGCGTTTAATCTGATGCAACAGCACCGGGTCACTCACGCGTTTTTGTTCCCCACGGCGTTGAGAGCCATGATGAAAGCCTATCCGTCGCCGCAGTTGCAGTTTCAGCTGGATTTGCAGGCCATCATGAGCGCGGGTGAAGCCGCAGGCGACACCGTGTTTGCGTATTGCCGCGATGAGCTTGGCGTCACCGTGAATGAAATGTTCGGCCAGACCGAAATCAATTACATCGTCGGCAACTGCGCCATGAACGGCGACACCAGTGACGGCATAGGCTGGCCGGCCAAACCCGGCAGCATGGGCCGCGCCTACCCCGGGCACCGCGTGGCGGTGATTGACGAGGACGGCAAGGAATGCGCCGCCGGCGTGCCCGGCGACGTGGCGGTGCACCGGCTGGATGTGCACGGCAGTCCCGACCCGATTTTCTTTCTGGGCTACTGGAACCAGCCCGGCGCTGCCGCCAACAAATTCACCGGCGACTGGTGCCGCACCGGCGACCTGGCCACGCGCGACGCCGACGGCTACCTCTGGTACCAGGGCCGCGCCGACGATGTGTTCAAGGCCGCCGGTTACCGCATCGGACCGAGTGAAATTGAAAACTGTCTGGTGAAACACCCGGCGGTGGCCAATGCCGCCGTCGTGCCCAAACCCGACGCAGAACGCGGCAATCTGGTGAAAGCTTATGTGGTGTTGTCAGCAGGCTTTGCGCCGTCTGATGCTCTGGTCATTGAATTGCAGCATCATGTACGTGGCCTGCTCGCGCCTTATGAATACCCCAAGGAGATCGAGTTCATCGACCAGTTGCCGATGACCACGACGGGGAAGGTGCAGAGGCGGGTGTTGAGGTTGAGGGAGGAGGAGAGGGTGCAGGTTCCGGCAGTGGTAATTGAAGAGACGCTGTAGCCCTCAACTTGTCCTTCTTCCTCGGGCGCTTGCCCTTGATGCCGCCGTTGCCCTGCGGCGCAGGCGGTTCATCGACGGGTTCAAAGACTGGAATCTGCTCCAAAGCCAGTGCCAGGCTTTCGTGTTTCTGGATCAACTTCCAATGCGTCAAGGCGTGGGCCGTGACAAAGCTCACTGCGTCGCCGTGCGCACCCGCGCGGCCGGTGCGGCCGATGCGGTGGGTGTAGTCGGTGGCCGAGCGCGGCAAGTCGTAATTGACCACCACGGGCAGCATGGCGATGTCGATACCGCGTGAGGCCAGGTCGGTGGTGACCACCACGTCCCAGCGGCCCGCTTTGAAATCGCGCAGCACATCCTGCCTGGCGCCTTGGCTCATCTCGCCGTGAAAAGGCGTGGCATAAATGCCTGATTTGAAAAGCTTTCCGGCCACATGCTCGCAGGCGTAGCGCGTGGCCACAAACACCAGCACCTGCGTCCAGCTGTTTTCTGAAATCAGGTGGCGCAGCAAAGCGCTGCGTTTTTTGTCGTCCACCTGAATAGCACGTTGGGTGATGTCCGGTTTGTGGCCTTCAAATGCCTCCACAGTGACGCGCACCGGATCGCGCAGCAAGTTGGTCGCCAAGGCCTCGATCTCGGGCGCAAACGTGGCTGAAAACAACAAGGTCTGCCGCTGTGCGGGCAAGAGCGCCAGCACGCGTTGCAACTCGTCGGCAAAGCCCTCGTCCAGCACGCGGTCGGCCTCGTCCAGCACCAGGTGTTGCACGTCGTTCAGGCGTACCGCCTTGTGATCGATCAGATCAAGCAGACGACCCGGCGTGGCGACCACGATGTCGCCGCCGCCGCGCAGGTCCATCATCTGCGGGTTGATCGACACGCCGCCGTACACCACCGCGACCTTGAGCTTGAGCGGAAAACCCAGGTGCGTGAGGATGTCGCCGACCTGTACCGCCAGCTCGCGCGTGGGCACCAGCACCAGGCTGCGGACAGGGCGGCGGAAGTTGGTCTGGCGCGGCTGCAACACATGCTGTTGCACCAGCGGCAAGGCAAACGCCAAGGTTTTGCCCGAGCCGG
>SHXP01000145.1 GCA_009693225.1 Limnohabitans sp.
GTGAAGTGAAAACGGAATGATGTTGGTGCCCTTGGAATGTTTACCGTCGGTGCGCTCGTACATCCACGCAAGGCGATCGGTGATGGTCTGGTTTTGCACCTGGTCTGAGGGCAGTTTCAAGCCGCCGTGAATCAGATCGACCAGCCACAGCGCGCCGATTTCACGATTAAGCTGGCTGAAGAAAGAAGAGTTGTAGCCATTGAATGCCAGGCGCGGCACTGCCACCGGGGTCATTGAGCGGTAAAGACGGAAATTTCCGTCGTTGTCGGTGATGCGACTCATCAGTGAAGCTGACAAAAACGGAACCGTCTGCTGCCAGCCGGTACCGCAAACGACCATGTCTGCCGGAACTTTTTCACCATCGGAGAGCTCGGCAAACCGGCCGCTTGAACCGGCAGACAGACCTGTAATGTGCGTTTTTTTATTCACCGTGATCTTTTTAGCCGCCACACTCTCAAAAAATCCGTCCGTCACCAGGCTGACCGTGCTGCGCGCAATCGTCTCGAAAGGCTGAGCGGGCAATAAATCGAGTTGTTTGAGTTTGCACTGTGTGGTGACGACCCATTGCACCTGGGAGCTCATGGAATTGCGCATCGGCTTGCCCACGCGGTGCAGAAATTTTTCAAAACCGCTGAGCGTGATGTATTTGAACAAACCTTCGCCCATGCGTGTCAGCAGCAGGTACTTGTAATTCAGCACGTTCATCAGCATCTTGGGCACTTTCCAGATCAGTTGCCTGACCACCACCCGGGTCGATGCCGCCTTGTCGCAAACCGCTTGCGCCACATCGCACGAGGATTTGCCATAACCGACAACTAGCAGGTGCTTGTTACTCACGATATTGACGTCCGTCAGCTGGCTGGTATGGCAGATTTGACCGCCGGCAGCCAGAAACTCGTCCTGCCGGTCAAAGTGAGGCACCATAGGCTGCGAAAAGATGCCGTTGCAGACCACCAGGTAATCGAACTGATGCGTCTGCTCCTGCCTGTTTTCTGTGCCCCGTGTCTTGACTTGCCAGCCCGGCAGTTGCTCATCAAGTTGGGCGTCTATCACTTCGGTATTGAGTTGTATCGATGCGTCCAGTTTGAAATGACTGGCATAGCTCGCCAGGTAGCGCTGAACCTGTTCGCCGCTGGGCCATTCCGGGTAGTCGGCGGGATAGGGGTAATCGGACAAGGCGTAGGTGTCACACACATTCTGCGTGGTCAACCCGGGATAACGCCTAGACGCGCTCCAGACACCGCCGACATCTGCCTGTTTTTCAAAAACGCTAACCTGATGGCCGAAAGACTGGAATACCTTGGCGGTACTCAAGCCGGCAAAGCCTGCTCCGATGATGGCTACTTTCATGTGCATTTACTCCATTAATTTGGGTATGGCAGGAACATAAGACTCGGGGCCCATGGCGCTGTAACCCCCGTCGACAGCGTAATCGGCACCGGTGACAAAACTGGCGTGGTCGGAGCATAAAAACAAAACCACTTGTGCGACTTCTTGAGGGTCGCCGACGCGGCGGGGCAGATGAAACGGGGCGGCCACGGCATCGGTCTTGGCGCGGTTGCCTTCAGTCAGCTGGTCCATGATCGCCGACCAGGTCCAGCCCGGCGATACGCTGTTGACGCGTATGTTGTCAGGTGCAAGGTCCATGGCCATATTGCGGGTCAGCTGCACTAGGGCCGCCTTGCCGGTGGGGTAAAGCCAGCGACCGGTTTGCGCCACTTTGGACGATATGCTGGTGAAGTTGACCACCGCATCGCCACCTGCGGTTTTCAAATGCGGCAGCGCTGTTTTCAACAGAGCATGGCGGCACTGGCCACATTCACGTTGAGTGAGGTCATCCAGTCAGCGCGCGAGGCATTCAATCCGTCGTCCACGTAACTGTAGGCCAGGTTCACCAGGATATTCACACCGCCGAAGCGTTTCACGGTTTCATCCACACAGATCTGCAACTGAGCGTCGTCTGTGATGTTGGTCTGGCTGAACCATACATCCTCACCGCAGGAAGCGGCCAGAGCCTGTCCGCGCTAGCGGTCAATGTCGGCGACCGTGACTTTGACGCCTTCAGATTGCAACGCTTTGACGACGGCTGCACCGATCAGGGTAGCCCCGCCTGTGACAATAGCTGTTTTACCAGCCAGACCTTTGAACATGGTTTCTCTTTTTGAGCAAAATAGAGCAGGGTATCTGACACGGCAAACCGCAGACAGTGGCTTACTGAACAATTCTGTCATAGTAGTCCTTTTGCATTTACAGGCGCGTAATGACACACCATTCAAAAAAACCTCCCCGGTGGCGGGCGGATCTGTCATCCATGTGGCAGCCCAGGGCCTCAAACACAGTTACATTGCCTTTTTAAGCCTTAACCCATGCAATTACGCCAACAAACCGACTTTCTCTTGTACGAATGGCTTCAGGTTGAGCAACTGAACCGACGCGGGCGTTTCAGCGACCATTCACGCGAAACCTTTGACGCGGTGCTCGACACCTGTGAGCGCATCGCCCGGGAAAAATACGCGCCCTTCAACCGGACGGTAGACATTGAAGAGCCTGTTTTTGACGGTGAAAAAGTCATTTTACCGGCCTGCACACAGCACGCTCTGGACGCTTATGCCGCCAGTGGCATGCTCAGTGCCGCGCAGGATTACGACATCGGCGGTATGCAATTGCCTTACACAGTGGAAGCGGCTGCGAATGCATTTTTTGCCTGCGCATCGGTCAGCATCGGCGCCAGCATGCTGACGGTGGCGAATGCCAATTTACTGATGGCATACGCCAGCGATTTGCAAAAAAAGGTGTTTGCGCTGAATGAATTCTCAGGCCGGTTTGCCGGAACCATGTGTCTGTCAGAGCCGCAGGCGGGTTCTTCGCTGTCGGATGTTGCTACCCGTGCCACGCCCGACGGCGCTGACCATGCTGACGACCCCCTGGGTCCGCGCTACCGATTGCGCGGCAATAAGATGTGGATTTCCACCGGTGACCATGAATTGACTGAGAACATCGTGCACTTGGTGCTGGCCAAAATCCCCGATGAAGACGGCAAGCCCGTCGCCGGCACCAAGGGCATTTCGCTGTTCATCGCGCCCAAACATTTGGTGAATGAACAAGGTGAATTGACAGGCGAGCGCAACGATGTGGCCCTGGCCGGTTTGAATCACAAACTCGGCTGGCGCGGCACCGTCAATACCTTGCTGAATTTCGGCGAAGGCCGCTCTCCGGTGCGCGGCAGCCCCGGCGCCATCGGCTATCTGGTGGGCAAACCCGGCGAAGGCCTCAAGTGCATGTTCCACATGATGAACGAGGCGCGCATCGGTGTCGGCCTGGCAGCCACCATGCTGGGCCTGGCAGGCTATTACGCCTCGCTGGACTATGCCCGCACACGCACCCAGGGCAGACCGGTTGGCCTGGCCGGCAAAGACCCGTCGCAGCCGCCCGTCCGGTTGATAGAGCACACCGACATCAAACGCATGCTGTTGGCGCAAAAGGCTTATGGCGAAGGTGCGCTGGCACTGGCTTTGTACTGCGCGCGCCTTGTCGATGAGTTGCACACCGGCGAACCGGATCAAAAGCACGACGCGCAATGGCTGCTCGAAGTACTCACACCGATTGTGAAAAGCTGGCCCAGCGAATGGTGCCTGGAAGCTAACAGCCTGGCCATACAAATCCACGGCGGCTATGGCTATACTCGCGATTTCCCGGTCGAGCAGTATTGGCGCGATAACCGCTTGAACATGATCCACGAAGGCACGCACGGGATACAGGCCATGGATTTGCTCGGCCGCAAAGTGCTGATGGACAACGGGTCGGGTTTGCAGATCCTTGGCAAACGCATGCTGGCTACTTGCGACAGGGCGATAAGCGCGGTTCAAAAGCAGCAAGCTGCGGCATTACAAAAGGCCTGGGCCCACGTGCTGCAAGCCACCGCTGAGGCATGGCTGGGCCAGGACCCGGTGCTGTCGCTGGCCAATGCCGTGCCTTATTTGCAGGCTTTCGGACACACTGTGCTGGCCTGGATCTGGCTGGATTTGTCTTTGGCCAGCCAGGGCAGTGATAAGGCCAGCCTGGGAAGACGCCATGCCTGTCAGTATTTTTTCAATTACGAATTACCGAAAACCGGTGCCTGGCTGAACGTGGTGCAATCACGGGACGCCACCTGCGCCGACATGCCCGAAAACGCTTTTTGATCCGCCATTTTTTTAACGGAAGCACGCCATGACACGTACAGTGAAACAACTCTTTGATTTGACCGGCAAGACCGCCCTGGTAACCGGCGGCTCGCGCGGACTCGGACTGCAACTCGCGCAATCCCTGGGCGAGGCGGGCGCGAGCATCATGCTCAGCTCGCGCAAGGCATCTGACCTGGAAGCATCCTCGGCCGTGTTGAAAGCTGCCGGCATCGATGTGCAGTGGATCGCCGCTGACTGCGCAGACGAAAAAGACATTCACCGTCTCGCCTCAGAATCACTCAAGGCCTTCGGACATGTCGACATCCTGGTCAACAACGCCGGTGCCGCCTGGGGCGCACCCGCCGAAGACCACCCGCTCGAAGCCTGGGACAAGGTGATGAACCTGAATGTGCGCGGTTATTTCATCCTCAGTCAGTACATAGGCAAGCACAGCATGATCCCGCGTCACGGCGGCAGCATCATCAATGTGGCGTCCATCGCAGGTCTAGGCGGCAACCCCAGCGGCATGAAAACCCTGGCCTACAACACGTCCAAAGCGGCTGTGATCAATTTCACCCGTGCACTGGCAGGTGAATGGGGTGAGCACGGCATTCGCGTCAATGCGATCTGCCCGGGGTTTTTCCCCAGCAAAATGACCGCCGGCCTGATGAAAAGCCTGGGCGAGGAAACGCTGGCAGCCCACGCGCCTTTACGGCGCCTGGGCGACGACGAAGACCTCAAAGGTCTGGCCCTGCTGTATGCGTCTGATGCCGGCAAACACATCACCGGCCAGTGGCTGGCGGTGGACGGCGGTGTCAGCTGTATATCCGGCGGTTAATTTCACTTACAACAAAATTTTCAGGAGACACACATGCCGCACAACCCCCAAATCCATCTCGTCAGCCGCCCCAAGGGTGAACCTCTGGCCGAGAATTTTCAATTGCTCACGCTGGAGACACCTGCGCTGCAAGACAAGCAGGTGCTGGTCAAACACGAATACCTCAGCCTTGACCCTTACATGCGCGGGCGCATGAACGATGTCAAAAGCTACACCTTGCCTCAACCGCTCAACAGCGTGATGATCGGCGGGACGGTCGGTGAAGTGATTGAGAGCCGCCACCCGGGCTTTGCCGCCGGCGACAAAGTGGTCGGCATGGGCGGCTGGCAAACCTATAACGTGGTCGACGCCAGCGCCCCCGGCGTACTGCGCAAAATTGACACCACCCATGTGCCCATCAGCCATTACCTGGGTGCGGTCGGTATGCCCGGCGTGACCGCCTGGCACGGACTGGTGCGCATCATCGAACCCAAAGCCGGTCAGACGCTGACCGTCAGTGCAGCCAGCGGCGCGGTCGGCAGCGCTTTCGGCGCACTGGCCAAAGCGCGCGGTTGCCGCGTCATCGGCATCGCCGGCGGCAAGGACAAATGTGACTACGTTGAAAAAGAACTGGGCTTTGATGCCTGCCTTGATTACAAACAGCACAGTGATTACCTGTCGCTGTCCAGAGCTTTGAAAGAAGTGTGTCCCAACGGCATCGACGGCCATTTTGAAAACGTCGGCGGCATGGTGCTTGACGCGGTCATGTTGCGCATGAACCATTTCAGCAGCATTGCTGTCTGCGGCATGATCTCAGGCTACAACGGCAACCCCATCCCCATGACCAATCCTTCACTGATTCTGGTCAACCGCATGAAAGTGCAGGGTTTTATCGTCAGCGAACACCCGGCCGACTGGCCTGTGGCTTTGAAAGAACTCGGCGAACTCGTGGGCAGCGGCAAATTCAAACCGCGCGAAACCGTG
>SHXP01000146.1 GCA_009693225.1 Limnohabitans sp.
GACTTTTACTCCGCCGTTCACAATCCCTAAATCACCGTGCCATTGACGCTACTTTGAGACCAAAGAAACCCCTGCAAAACCAAATTTTTAAGCAATCAACAGTCCGTAAGCACTTGATTTCATTGAGCGGTAAGTTCTGGTAAGTTACTTTTGCAGACCATCCCAAAGCCTTGTTGGATGGATATGAATAAAAAAAATAAACTTATAGTAACAAAATTGCACTTAGATAGAGCGTTTTTTAAACAACAAAATCTACTTTATTATCAAAATAGGATGCTCTTGAAGTTCAGCAATGGAATTCAAGCGATATCATGTTTATAGTGGATACAGGCGCAGCCACGTAAACCTTGTGCTTAATCCAATAAAAACAAATCACCGGGGGGCAGTTTCATGAGAAGTTATATCAATTTCATTGTCCGTTTTCGTTGGGCAGTTCTCGTTCTGGTATTAATTGCCACAGTGTTTCTGCACTTTCGGGGGCAGACGCTGACGGTCATCATCGACCCGAACAATATCGTGCCACGCTCACACCCTTTTGTAGCGACCACGCTCAAGGTTGAAGAAGTCTTCGGTTCTCGTTATGTCGGCGTCATCGGCATCACGCCTAAAGAAGGCGATGTATTCAATACCAAGGTGCTGGAAAAAGTTCAGCGAATCACCGCCAAACTGCGCGAAACCCCGCGTGTGGTCAAAGCCAATCTGCTGTCGGTTGCGGCTCGTCGCGCCAAAGACATTCGAGGCACCGAAGAGGGCATGGAAGTCAAGCAGATGATGACTGATGTGCCGACCACGCCGGAACAAATGGCCATCTTGAAGGATGCACTCCAGCGAAACACTGCTTACATGAACTCCGTCGTCTCGGAGGATTTCAAAACCATCACCATCCTGGCTGAGGTGCGCGATGCCACGCCGGCCGAAATGAAAGAAGGCAAAGGCGGTTTTTCATACGTCAACAACAAAATTGTCGAAATCGTAGACGCCGAGCGCGACGACAGCGTGGACATTGTCGTCACCGGTTACCCTGCCTTCCTGGCTTTGCTGGAGAAATTCTCCAGCCGCGGTGGCATGCTGCTGCTGATCGCCATCGGCATCATCGGTGTCATTCACTATGAGGCCTTCCGCACCTTGCAAGGCCTGATCCTGCCGCTTGTCACACCAATTGTTGCAGTCACCTGGGGCAAGGGATTCATGGGCCTGGCCAATGTGCCGTTGGATATTTTCAACATGACCACGCCGATTCTGATTCTTGCAGTGGGCGCCGGTCACGCGGTACAGATGCTTAAACGCTATTACGAGGAATACAACATTCTCCGACAAAATCCCGATCTGACCCCGAAAATGGCCAACCAGCTGGCTGTGATTGAGTCGATTGTCAAGATCGGACCGGTCATGCTGACCGCTGGTCTGGTGGCAGCTGCCAGCTTTTTGTCACTGATGATTTTTGACATTGTGTCCATCCGCGTGTTCGGTATTTTTGCCGGCGTCGGTATTCTCAGTGTGCTGGTCATAGAGATGACTTTCATCCCCGCGTTGCGCGCTATTTTGCCGGCACCAGGCGAAAAAGAAGCCCGCATGGAGCGTGAGGAACGCTTCTGGGACCGCATCACCAATTTCTACGCCAACACCCTGGTCGGCCCGAATCGCAACAAGATTTTCATGATTTCCGGTGTGTTGATTGCCCTGGCTCTGGCCGGGATGTCTCAGTTGCGTATCGAAAGTGCGTTGAAAAAATACTTCGACCCTGATTTGCCTTTGCTGGTAGCTGACAAAAAACTCAACGAGCGCATGGCAGGTACGAACAATATTTACCTGCTGATTGAAGGTGATAAGCCCGACGCCATTAAGGATCCGGCTGTACTCAAAGCAATAGATGAATTGCAGACCTATCTGACAACCCGTCCGAATATCGGCAAGGTCATGTCGATTGCCGAGTTCATCAAGCGCATGAACCAGTCAATGAATGCCGACAATCCTACTTTCTTCAAAATACCGGACAAGCAGGAAACCATCGCCGAATATCTGTTGCTCTACTCGATGTCTGGTGAGCCTGGCGACTTTGACCCATATGTGGACTACGACTACCGATTGGCCAATATGGTCGTTTTCACCCACAGTGACAGCACTGCTGACATGCATGTGCTCTGGGGGGAAATCCAGGCATTTGTGAAAGACAAGTTCCCTAAAAACATCAAGGTCAATATCGGTGGCAGCGTCGCCCAAAGTGCGGCCATCACGGATGTGATCGTGAAGGACAAAATCCTGAACGTGATACAGATTGCCAGCGTGGTCTTACTGGCAACAGCCCTTATCTTTAGCTCCTTCATTGCCGGTGTGCTGGTGGTGACACCTTTGCTGCTTTCTGTTCTGGTCAATATGGGCCTGATGGGTTGGCTGGGCATGCGTTTGAACGTGCCCACCGCCCTGACCTCTGCGCTGGCCATCGGTATCGGTGCCGACTACGCTATTTACATGCTGTTCCGTTTGCGTGAGGAAGTCGCCAAAGGAACTGAACTCGATTTGGCAGTTCACAAGGTCTTAAATACCGCCGGTAAAGCCTGTTTGTTTGTGGCCTCAGCCGTTGCCGGTGGTTATGCTGTGCAAGCAGGTTCACGCGGCTACTACCCTCACACCTGGACGGCGATTTTGATCGGCACCGCCATGCTGGTGAGTGTCACCGCCGCATTGACCGTGATGCCAGCCCTGGTGCTCAAGTTCCGCCCCTCATTCATATTCAAAGGAGTCAAAAAATGATCACATCAAAAATGACACTCTCCAAAACTTCCTTTTTATTCATTTCAAGCCTGGTGTTGCTTGCCGGCATGGCCTTGCCCAAGTCCGGCTGGGCCCTGACTGCTGTCGAGATCATGGAAAAGAACTTTATAGTCGGCAAATACCCCGATTCCACCTCGGAATCTACCATGACCTTGACAAACAAATCAAGTCAGCAACGCGTACGCAAAACCTTCGGTACCAGCAAGCTAGATGCAAATGGAATCGACAATAAGCGTATGACGCGTTTTCTGGAACCCGCCGATGTCAAAGGCACTGTTTCCCTGCTGATTGAACATTCTGACAAGGACGATGACATCTGGATTTACCTGCCCAGCGTGAAAAAAGTTCGACGCCTGATCTCCAGCAACAAGAAAGATAGTTTTGTCGGCACAGACTTTTCTTATGGTGATGTGATCGGCCACAAAGTCAATGAATGGAACCATGCCCTGGTCAAAGAAGAAGACGTAGAGGGTGCTGCCTGTTATGTGATTGAATCAGTGCCTAAAGATGCCACCATCAAAGCCAACACCGGATATGCCAAGCGCATCAGCTGGATACAAAAAGACAACTTCGTTACCCTTAAAACAGTGGTCTACGATGAAGCCAATGAATTACTGAAAGAAGCCTCTTACAAAAAATGGAAAGAGGTTGAGCCTGTTAAACACAGATGGCAAGCCGGTATTCTGGAAGCTAAAAACATACAGACCGGACACCGTACTGTAATCACCGTTGACCAATCCAAATTCAACACTGGCATCAAAGACGACTTCTTCACAACCAGGTACATGGAACAGCAATGATGGGTGGCAAAGAAATGCGGCAGGCCTTTAAGGTCGCAGCGTCGTCAAGTCCTGACGGCATTTTTTCCCGGGCCGCTTTGCTGGCAGCTTTAGTTTCACTGACACTGGTTTTCCCCGCTGTTCATGCCGCTGAGTTTGACAACGACACGGCACCGCCTATGTCACCGGGGGAAGCCGCAGCGACAACTTCCAATCCGGTCAAAGCACAGCTTAGCCAGTTGGGAGTCACCGGTTCTTTTCGAACCGGCTATTGGTCGTCTAACCGGCTGTATGACGATGTCAGCGGCGTTGGAACCGTCTCTGCCTGGCTGAAGCTCGAGAAGAAACTGGACAACGGTATCGGCTTGTTTGCTGATGGCTATTTGGTGCGTGAAGATTTCCGCAGCGGCGGCAATACGCGATCAAGCATGCGCGAAATGTATGTTGAAACCCGGCACGGTGACTTTGATTTCCGTGTCGGCAGACAAATCATTGCCTGGGGTCGCACAGATCGGCTTAACCCGACCGACAATCTGACACCCAGAGACTCGAGGCTGATGGCAGCGGATATTGATGAAGACCGTTTCGGTTCACTGGCGGTGAAAACCTCGTGGAACTTGACACCCAACAACAGCTTGACTCTGGTTCTTTTGCCTCAGTTTCAAGCGAATAAAAGTTACAGCACATACACTGAGGTCATACCAACCGCCAATAACCAATGGGCGGTCAAATTTGATCAATCGGGCAAAGCCATTGACTGGTCTGTGTCTTATTACGATGGATACGATATGAGCCCTGACCTCTCATCCTCTGGCGTTTACCAACACTACCGTATCAAGGTCATAGGCATGGACATTGCAACCACGGTCGGCAGCAATCGTTTTGCATTGGAGTCTGCCTATACGCAGACCCAGGACATGAACGGAACCAACGATTACATCAAAAATCCTTTTTTGTATACCGTAATCGGTGTAGAACATGATTTCGGCAATAACACCAGCGGTATTGTTCAAATCTTCAACCGGCACGTCTACAACTACAGCAACCCTGACACAACAACGCTATCGCTGTACCACGCTATATTCAGTTCACAGCTTGACCGCAATCAGGACGGCATCAGCATTCGTATTGCCAAAAAATGGGTGAATGAGACCCTGGAAACCGAGCTGGCCGGGTCCACATTGCTGGAACGCAACGGCTATTCACTGCGTCCGCGGGTCACCTATCTGTGGAGTGACAGCATCAAGCTGCTGGCAGGCTATGAATACTACGAAGGCAATTCATACACCTATTACGGATATCTGAAGAAAAACAATACCCTCTTCATGGAACTCAGGTATTTTTACTGATCAGGTATTTCTATCCGCTTGCGACGCTTGTATCAGCCCCACAGAACTGATACATGAGCTTTACCCGAACCTTTGTTATCAGCGTTACATTGAACGCATGCACGGATGCACGGATACATGAGTTGACTCCCGCTTTAAATTGCGACGCCGTCAGCAGCGCCGGACGCTTACCTGGTGTTTACTCAATAGGCTGCGACTTCACACAGCGCGTACAGCCATCTGCGTTGTGAAATTCAACATATGATGCATGTCACAATGCACCGCGGGCTCTTAGCTCAGTTGGTACAGTAGAAGATTCTTAATCTTTTGGTCGCTTGTTCGAGTCACGCAGGGCCCAGCAAGATGATCAAAACCACCTCAAGGTGGTTTTTATTTTTCAGTTTGCCTAAGCAGCAGCGATGATGGACTTGGGGTTCTGTCGCAATAAGAAATTCTGAAGAATCTTACCTACTACCAGTAGCGTATTTGCCCTATGCCAAACACCACCTATAGCGTCCCTGAAAAACTGGAAATCCTTATTGCGACAGAACCCCCAAAACAGGGCAAAAGCCCTCAGTGAAGGAAGAAATCGCTTGAAAACGGTGAAAAGAGAGCGATTCTTCAACCACGGCATCAAAAATTACACATAGTGAAGATTTGCTGCTCGAGATCTTTTTTAAACTGAGTTTTTCAGACCATCCCTAAATTAAAAATTGCGTTTACCGACCGTATGTTGGCGCCGATCTGAAATCGATCATTTCTAATAAGTAGTGCCGATTAGCGATTGACCACCAGTCCTCACTCTACAACCACTGGTCAATGCGTAATCAGCACAGGTGGTCAATTTGGCGTCGGCATCAACAAGCAGATACGAACAGAGGCGGTAAGAAGGTATTTGTCCACGGCAACGATTTCTTAACTTGGCGGATTCAAGCACGAAGTGCAACTTTGATTAACTGATGGTTGGGTGGCTGAGGATGTTTAGCATTCAAGGCTTCTTGACCTGGCATTCGAAGTTGCTCATGACCTACAAACACCTCAGCCAAGCTGAAAGATA
>SHXP01000147.1 GCA_009693225.1 Limnohabitans sp.
CATTTGACGCGGACGGCAAGGCCAGCGGCGGATTTTTCTGGGGCGGCCGTACCGCGAGCTTGCAGGCCTAGGCGCTGGAGCCCTTTTTGAATCCGCTGGAAATGGCCAACCTGGATGTCTCGTCTGTGGTGCAAAAGCTATCTTGGGCGACTTATGTCGATCGCTTTAGCGCATTGAACAGTGCCGGCATCTAGCAAGAACCCAGCCGGGCGTTTAGCGCCATGGCCGTGGCGCTGGCCGCCTACTAGAGAGAAGACACGGATTTACACCGCTTTGACAGCCGGTTTGATCTGGTCATGCAAGGCCGTGCGCCATTCAATGCCGCCGAGGAACGCGGCTGGGCCTTGTTCAAAGAACCGGAGAAGGGCAATTGCGCAGCCTGCCACACCGCTGAAGCTGAAGCCAACGACTCGCCGCCGCTGTTAACCGACGACAGCTATGACAACCTGGGTGTGCCCCGGCATCCCTTGACAGGCGGCGAAGACAGGCGCAGCTGTCACGACCTGGTTTTGTGCAGGAACAAGTCGCTGCCGGCGAGCATTCGCGCGGCCGGGCTGTGCGGCGCGTTCAAAGTGCCGTCATTGCGCAATGTGGCGGTGCGCCAGGCTTGTTTCCACAATGCCGCAATGACCGATTTGCGCGAGGTGCTGGCGTTTTATGCAACGCGCGACACCGACCCCCGGCGCTGGTACGGTCCGGGGCCGGCCTTCAACGACATTCCCCCGGACCACCGGCGCAACGTCAACCGCAACGAAGTGCCTTACGGCCAGAAACCCGATGAACAGCCACGCCTGAGCGAGCAGGACATTGACGACTTACTGACTTTTCTGCACACCCTTATCGACGCTGATCTGGCGGGATCAGCTGCAAAGCCTCGGGTCGCAGCTGCTGCTGCAAGCGTTGCGGCTCGCGCGGATCCGCCAGCTGCAAGCCCCAGGGTCGCCAATCACCCTTGAGCCAGGCGGCCAGGCCCAGGTTCAGCACACACAAGAGCAGCGTCAGCCACCAGCGCCAGTGTTTCATGCCGGCCCCGCTTCAGCGATATGGACTTCGTCGCTGCTGACCGGTATGCGACCGCAGTCGCTGTCCAGCCACAGCACCCCCTGTTCATCGACACCGGCGGCGCAACCCCGGCTGCCGTCAGGCAATTGTAATTGCTTGCCCAGCAAGGCATCGCGACGGGCGAATTCATCCGCAAATGCGGCAAAGCCGAGGGCGCAAAACCGGCCCAGACCCGACACAAGGCCCGGCAGTATGCGATGCAGCAGTTCCAGCGCCGTGGTGTGCGGCCCCAGCAGCGCACGCAAGCCGGCAGGCTCGGTGCGGTAGTCAGCGGCGGGCGGGGTGGCCAGGTTCAGGCCTATGCCGATGACAACAAAGCGGGCTTGGCCGGTATCGCCCTGACGCAGCACGGTTTCAATCAGTATGCCGCCGAGTTTGCGCGGTGACTGCCAGGGCGCGAGCATCAAATCGTTTGGCCATTTCAAGCCTATGCCCTTGTCCAAGCCGGGGTCCAGCGCTTCGGCCAGGCAGCAACCCACCGCTAGCGACAAACTCGACCAGTTCTGCGGCGACAGGGTCAGACCCAGCGACATCAGCAAGGCGTCGCCCGCTCGGCTGTGCCATTGGCGGCCCTGGCGGCCGCGACCGGCGCTTTGCTGGTCAGCCAGCAATAAACAGGTGCGGGTGTCGCCCGCGCGGGCGCGGCGCATCAGCTCGGTATTGGTGGAATCTATCTCGCTGACGTGTTCCACCCGGGCTTGCGGATCAAGCGGGGCCAGCAGCAACTGCAAGCCGGCCAGTTGACTGTGCATCACATGTTCGACTGACATGGGCGTGCGCGGGTGCGAAGCGGGCGCTTCAGTCTTTGTGCGACAGCAAGGTGCCGCAACAGACCCGGGCACCGCAGAGGCAGGGGTAATCGGCCAGCAGCTCGGGGGTGTATTTTTCGTCGATCACCAGACCGTAGTCGTAGTTCAGTTCTTCGCCGGCTTTGATCTTGCGCAGCGTACGGATAAAAATTCGCCCGCCGGCCTCGTCGGCCTCGCAGTTCGGCGCACACGAATGGTTGATCCAGCGTGCGTTGTTGCCGCCGTAGAGTCCATCGATCACATTTTTTTTGCTGACGTGAAAATAAAAGGTGTGGTTAGGATCGTTCGGATCGTGGGGATGGCGTTTTTGCGCTTTTTTCCAGCTGATGACCTCGCCGGTGTATTCGATGATGATTTCGCCTTTGGCGATAGGCACCAGGGCAAACACGCCCTTGCCATGCACGCCTGAGTTGCGGACTTCAATGCGATTGCCATGGGCAGGTGCGATGATGGGGTAGGTCAAGTTGAAAACTCTGGTAAGTTGAATACGTACATGTGCGCGTGCGCGCGCACGCGAGGAAGTTGATTGTATGCAAGGATTATGTTCATGAGTAAAACACTGGTCATCGCTGAGAAACCTTCTGTGGCGCAAGACATCGTCAAGGCGCTCACACCGAGCGCGGGTAAATTTGAAAAGCACGACGATCATTTCGAAAATGACACTTACGTGGTCACCAGCGC
This sequence comes from Limnohabitans sp., assembly GCA_009693225.1. GTDB lineage: Bacteria > Pseudomonadota > Gammaproteobacteria > Burkholderiales > Burkholderiaceae_C > Limnohabitans. The sequence continues at coordinate 2,553 of SHXP01000147.1, forward strand.
TGTCGGCCATCTGGTCGAAATACAGGCACCCGAAGAATTCGACGTCAAACGCGGTAAGTGGAGTTTTGCGCACCTGCCGGTGATCCCGCCTTATTTCGATTTAAAGCCGGTGGAGAAAACCAAGTCGCGCCTGGCCGCTGTGGTCAAGCAGGCCAAGCGCAAGGATGTGAGCGCCATCATCAACGCCTGTGACGCCGGACGCGAGGGTGAGCTGATCTTCCGCCTGATTGAACAATATGCAGACGGCAAAAAACCGCTGGACAAGCCGGTCAAACGCCTGTGGCTGCAATCGATGACTCCACAGGCCATACGCGACGGTTTCGGCAGTTTGCGCAGCGCTGCGCAAATGCAGGGGCTGGCCGACGCGGCCCGCAGCCGCTCCGAGGCCGACTGGCTGGTCGGCATCAACGGCACGCGTGCCTTCACCGCGTTCAATTCGCGCGACGGCGGTTTCTTTCTGACCACCGTCGGCCGGGTGCAAACGCCGACGCTGTCGGTGGTGGTCGAGCGCGAAGAGCTGATCCGCAAATTCGTCAGCCGCGATTACTGGGAAATCCATGCCAGCTTTGCCGCGCAGCCCGGCAGCTACGCGGGCAAATGGTTCAACCCGCAACACAAAAAAGACTCTGACGACGCCGAGATAAAAGAAGACCGGGTCTGGACCCTGGCCGAGGCGCAGGCCATTGCCGACGCAGTACGCAAGCAAACGGCCAGCGTCACCGAAGAAAGCAAACCCAGCAGCAAAGGCAGCCCGGGACTGTTCGACCTGACCAGCTTGCAGCGCGAGGCCAACGGCCGCTTCGGCTTCTCGGCCAAAACCACTTTGTCTCTGACGCAAAGCCTGTACGAGCGGCATAAGGCGCTGACCTACCCGCGAACCGATTCACGCCATCTGCCCGAAGACTATTTGCCCACGGTCAAAGACACCATGCAAATGCTGGCCAAAAGCAATATGGGCCACCTGTCGCCGTTTGCCAAAACCGCCATCGCCCAGGGCTATATGAAACCGACCAAAAAAGTGTTTGACAACACCAAGGTCAGCGATCACTTTGCCATCATCCCGACGCTGGAAGCACCCAGCGGCTTGTCTGTCGCCGAACAAAAGCTGTACGATTTCGTGGTGCGCCGCTTCATCGCCGTGTTCTACCCGTCGGCACAGTTCATGGACACCACGCGCATCAGCCAGGTGCCTGCAGCAGGAAATGACCACCATTTCAAAACCACCGGGCGCGTCTTGATCGACCCGGGCTGGCAGGCGATTTACGGCAAGGAAGTCGACGAGGAAGAAGACAAAGAGTCCGGCAAGATACTGGTCAAGCTGGGCGCTGGTGAAAAGCCGCGCGTCGAAGACGCCGCCCCCAAGGGCGTGAAAACCCGCCCGCCTGCACGCTACAGCGAGGCCACCTTGCTGGGCGCGATGGAAGGCGCGGGCAAAACCGTGGAAGACGACGAACTGCGCGAAGCCATGCAGGAAAAAGGCTTGGGCACGCCGGCCACACGCTCGTCCATCATCGAAGGTTTGCTGAACGAAAAATATATGCTGCGCGAAGGCCACGAACTGATACCGACGGCCAAGGCGTTTCAATTGATGACGCTGCTGCGCGGTCTGGGCGTGGAGGAATTGTCACGCGCCGACCTGACCGGCGACTGGGAATTCAAACTCTCGCAAATGGAAAAAGGCAAACTCTCTCGCGAAGCCTTTATGCAGGACATCGCCGAGATGACTGGACGCATGGTGAAAAAGGCCAAGGAATATGACCGCGACACCATCCCCGGCGACTACGCCACGCTGACCACACCCTGCCCGAACTGCGGCGGCGTGGTCAAAGAAAACTACCGCCGCTACACCTGCATCGGCAAACCCGGTGCCCTGGGCACCACGAACGCCGAAGGCGAATCCGAAGGACCGGGTTGCGGCTTCTCGTTCGGCAAAACACCGGCCGGACGTACCTTTGAATTGACCGAGGTGGAACAGTTTTTACATAAGAAGAAGATCGGGCCGCTGGACGGTTTCCGTTCCAAAGCCGGCTGGCCGTTCGCCGCCGAGATCGCGCTGAAATACAGCGACGAAGAGAAAAACTGGAAGCTGGAGTTTGACTTCGGTGGCGACAAAAACGCCGAAGGCAGCGGCGAAATCGTCGAGTTCACCGATGCCGTCAACTTGGGCGTCTGCCCGAAGTGTGGCAGCAAGGTGCACGAACACGGCGCCAACTACGTGTGCAGCAAATCGGTGCCCACGCATGCGCAGCCGACACCGAGCTGCGATTTCAAATCCGGGCACGTCATCCTGCAACAGGTGATCGAGCATGACCAGATACAAAAGCTGCTGGCCACCGGCAAAACCGACTTGCTGGAGAAGTTTGTCTCAATGCGCACCCGCCGCGCTTTCAAGGCATATCTGACCTGGGATCCGGAAGCAGGCAAGGTGACTTTTGCGTTCGAGCCCAGCAAGTACCCGAAAAAAGGCGGCGCACCGACCACCGCTGCGCTTGCCAAAGCGGCGGGCAAAACACTGCCCGGCAAGAAAACACCGGTCGCAAAAAAAGCGGCCGGCAAAGCTCCGAGCGCGGCTCTGGCAGCGGTGATCGGTGATGAAGCAGTGGCGCGTACCGAGGTGATGAAAAAGCTGTGGGACTACATCAAGACCAACAACCTGCAAGACCCTAAAGACAAACGCAACATACATGCGGACGTGAAATTACAGGCCCTGTTCGGCAAGGCGACGGTCGGTATGTTTGAGATTGCCGGGTTGATCGGGCCGCATTTGACTTGAGGCCATTGTTGCGGTGACAGGTACGTCAAGATATTCCAAGCTTATACGGGATACAGGGTCTTTCGTATCGGTAACGCCAACTGAAAAGAATTATGACCATTCAATGCGTTATTTCTTGGTAGGCAATGCCAAGCCCATCAGTAACTTACAGCAAACGCTTGTCGCGTGTCCATAATGTGGATGCACTCAATTTCGCGGCTGCACACAGGCGAACATCCACATAACCGATGCCGCGCCTGTGGAGTGCGTGTATCTCCATAAAGCGCAATACATCGTTGTCAGTCGCCTGCGTGGCAGCAGGTAAGCCGCACAATAAGTCCAAGGGATGGTCTGAAAAACTCAGTTTAAAAAAGTCCTCGGTCAGCAAATCTTCACCATGTGAAATTTGCCATGATCCGATCGCAAAATCACTCTCTTTTGCGGCATTCTCAAGCGATTTCTCCCCTCACTGAGGGCTTTTGCCCTGTTTTAGGCGCACTCACCCATTGGCGACCAGGATTCGTTTCCTCACCATCCACAAATTGCTCAGTGCAAACAACGTGATCAGTTGCGCTGTGTTCTTTACCAAGCCACGGTAGCGAGTCTTGCGGTATCCAAATTGACACTTGA
>SHXP01000148.1 GCA_009693225.1 Limnohabitans sp.
AGTCTTGAGCATCAAGCCTCGCTCAATCAGTTGGGCGTTAACAGTAGCCAGCATTTGCGAGGCCAACTGATTGGCTTCAAGCAAATGGCGAAACCTCAGGATGGTGGACTCATCGGGCAACCTGGTAGCACCTGCATTAAGTTGCGCGAACTCACGAAACAGCGCCATGTCATGCAAGGCCTCTTCCATGGCCGGGTCACTCAGTCCAAACCATTGCTGCATGAAATGAATGCGCAGCATGGTGGAAAAGGGGAACGGGGGCCTGCCAGTGTTGCTGACCGGCGCATACGGCTCAATGAGCGAAACCAACTCCATCCAAGGGACAACCAAGTTCATCTCCTCCAAAAACTCACGCGTGCGCGTGCGCTTGGTGACCAATTCAAATCCAGTGTTGGCAAAGGTAGTTTGTTTCATTTACCTATAACGCTTGAGTCAGGCCTGTGGTTGACTTATGCAGTGACTTTTGCAGAGAATCCCAAGATCTGTACACTGGCTTTTAAATGACCACAAGCCAGTTCACCCACGACAAAAGGGTGAACCAGCACTTGAGCAAGCTCCAATAATTCAGCCAACTGAGGTTCCCCGCGGCGCAGGTGATCGATCCACACCGGTGTGTCCACCAGAATCATGCGGCTTTGGATTGACGGCGCGGGATTTTTTGCAAGTCCGGCGCTGATCCGCCCAGTGCTGCCAGGCGGCGCGCACTTTCTCTTTGAACCAAGGCCATCAAAGCCTCGCGTATCAATTGGCCTCGCTCGGTCAAGCCGTTGATTTGCTGCGCTTTGAGTAGCCAGTCATCGTCCAGGGTCAGTGTGGTTCGCTTTCAGAGAATTCCTTTACATCAATAATTGTATCAAATGAGGCGTTATTTTGACATTTTGAACTGATGAGCATCGCCAATCATCACCCAGCTGTTTTTATGAGTTCAGTGATCGGCTCACACGAAATAACAGGTAATACCAACCGCATACAATCGCCGGTTGCCTGAATGAGGAGAAATTCTGTGCTGATATCAATTGCCTATGCCCAATCCGCCCCTGCGGCTGCCCCCGTCAACGATTTGTCGTCATCGCTCATGAGCATGCTGCCGCTGGTACTGATGTTTGTGGTGCTGTATTTCGCCATGATCCGCCCGCAGATGAGGCGCCAGAAAGAACTCAAAGCCATGCTCGGCGCGCTGGCCAAGGGCGACGAGGTCGTCACCACCGGCGGCATGCTCGGCAAGATCGCGCAACTGGGCGAACAGCAGATCGGCCTGGAGGTCAGCAACGGCGTGGTACTGCAATTACAGCGAGCCGCCGTTATTCAAGTGTTGCCCAAGGGCTCTATCAAATAAGTCATACTCCATGAACCGATACGCCCTCTGGAAATACTTGGTCATTCTGATCGCCGTGCTGCTGGGTAGCGTCTATACCCTGCCGAATTTCTTCGGCGAAGCGCCGGCGGTGCAGGTCTCGCCCGGACGTGCCAGCGCCAAGGTCGATCTGGACGTGCAAGGCAAGGTAGAACAATCGCTCAAAGCAGCCGGTCTGAATGCCTCGATGCTGACGCTGGAAAACAATTCGCTGAAAGTGCGCTTCGAGACCACCGACCAGCAGCTTAAGGCCAAGGATGCCATGCAGAGGATGCTTAACCCGGACGCAGACAACCCTTCTTACATCGTCGCGCTGAACCTGATCGCGCGCACGCCTTCATGGCTGAGCAGCTTGCGTGCCGCGCCCATGTATTTAGGCCTGGATTTGCGCGGCGGCGTGCATTTCATGCTGCAAGTTGACATGCAGGCCGCGCTAAGCAAAAAAGCTGAATCGCTGGCCGGTGACTTGCGCACGCTGATGCGTGAGAAAAACATCCGTCACAGCGGTATTTCGCGCAACGGCCAGCAAATCGATATCGTGTTTCGCGAACAGGCCGCCGCCGATGCCGCCGCCACCTTGATGCGCGACCAGTTCCCCGATCTGTTGACCACGCTTGCCCCCCAAGGCAGCGATGTGCTGCTCAATGCCAAGCTCAAGCCCGAAGCCGGCCGCAATGTGCAGGACCTGGCCTTGAAACAAAACATCACAACACTGCACAACCGTATCAACGAACTCGGCGTCGCCGAGCCGGTGATTCAACAACAGGGCCTGGACCGCATCGTGGTGCAACTGCCCGGCGTGCAGGACACCGCCAAGGCCAAGGACATTTTGGGTCGCACCGCCACGCTGGAAATCCGCATGGTCGATGAGAGCACCGAAGCGCACATAGCCGAAACCGGCAACGGCGTCGTTCCGTTCGGTGCCGAAAAATACCTGGAACGCAACGGTCAGTCGGTGGTGGTGAAAAAGCAAGTCATACTGACCGGCGAAAACCTGACCGATGCCCAGCCCGGTTTCGACAATCAGACGCAGGAAGCTGCGGTGCACCTGACGCTCGACGCCAAAGGCGCACACATCTTCAAGAACGTGACGCGTGAAAACGTCGGCAAGCGCATGGCCATCCTGCTGTTTGAAAAGGGCAAGGGCGAGGTCGTCACCGCGCCGGTGATACGCACAGAGATCGGCGGCGGCCGGGTACAAATTTCAGGGCGCATGACCACTGTCGAAGCCGCTGATACCGCCTTGCTGCTGCGCGCCGGTTCGCTGGCCGCGCCCATGGAAATCATCGAAGAGCGCACCATCGGTCCGTCGCTGGGGGCTGAAAACATCGCCAAGGGTTTTGACAGCGTGACCTGGGGCTTTCTGGCCGTCACGGTGTTCATGTGTGTTTACTACCTGCTGTTCGGCGTGATTTCCAGCATCGCGTTGGCGGTCAATCTGTTGCTGCTGGTCGCCGTCTTGTCCATGCTGCAAGCCACGCTCACGCTGCCGGGCATGGCCGCCATGGCGCTGGTGCTGGGCATGGCTATCGACGCCAACGTGCTGATCAATGAACGCGTGCGCGAGGAACTGCGCAACGGTGCGGCGCCGCAAACCGCGATTCACACCGGCTATGAGCGCGCCTGGTCGACCATCCTGGACTCCAACGTCACCACCTTGATTGCCGGGCTGGCCCTGCTGGCCTTCGGCTCGGGCCCGGTGCGCGGTTTTGCCGTGGTGCATTGCATGGGCATTCTCACCAGCATGTTCTCGGGGGTATTTTTCTCGCGCGGCCTGGTCAACCTCTGGTACGGCCAGCAAAAACGTCTTCAAAACGTCTCTATCGGTACCGTCTGGCGGCCCGACGAAGTGACCGCGCAGGCGATTGCCCGCGCCAAGGACGACTGAATACAGAGATTAGCGCAGATTGAACGACTGCGCCGCACGAACAAGGAATCAGCATGGAATTTTTCAAGATCAAACGCGACATCCCTTTCATGCGCCATGCGCTGATTTTCAATGCGGTGTCATTCCTCACCTTCTTGGCGGCGGTGTTTTTCCTGTTCAACCGGGGCCTGCATTTGTCGGTGGAATTCACCGGCGGCACGCTGATGGAAGTGGGCTTTTCGCAACCGGTGGCTCTCGACCCCATGCGCACACGCATTGCTGCCCTGGACTATACCGATGTACAGGTGCAGAACTTCGGTTCGGCCCGCGATGTGCTGATCCGCATGCCGGCAGCCAAGGGCTCGACCGCCACCGAACAAAGCGCGCGCGTGATGGCGGCGCTGAAAGAAACCGATGCCCAGGCTGAACTCAAGCGCACCGAGTTTGTCGGTCCTCAAGTCGGCGATGAACTGGCCATCGACAGCCTCAAAGCGCTGGCTTTTGTGGTGGTCGGCATCATGATTTACTTGGCCATACGCTTCGAGTGGAAATACGCAGTGGCCGGCATCATCGCCAACCTGCACGACGTCATCATTATTCTGGGCTTCTTCGCTTTTTTCCAATGGGAATTTTCCCTGCCGGTGCTCGCCGCCGTGCTGGCGGTATTGGGCTATTCGGTGAACGAGTCGGTGGTAATTTTCGACCGGGTGCGTGAGAACTTCCGCCGCTTTCGCAAGATGAGCACGGTGGAAATCATCGACAACGCCATCACCTCGACCATCAGCCGCACCATTATCACCCACGGTTGCACCCAACTGATGGTTTTGTCCATGCTGTTGTTCGGCGGCGCCACGCTGCACTACTTTGCGCTGGCTCTGACCATTGGTATTTTGTTTGGTATTTATTCGTCGGTGTTCGTAGCCGCCGCCATCGCCATGTGGCTGGGCATCAAGCGCGAAGACCTGATCAGGCATGTGAAAAAAGACGGACCCGATGAAGACCCGAACGACCCGAACGACCCGAACGCGGGTGCCGTGGTTTAAACACCCGGGCAATAAAAAAGCAGCCTGCGGGCTGCTTTTTTTATGCCAGCCGGACGGCTGATCAATGACCGATGCGGTCGACGTTATCGTCACACAACTCGTCGAGCACCAGCGCGTCGGGTTCTATGCCGGCGCTCCAATAGACCATCAGCACGATGATTTTCAGATCGTCCAGCCCGACCGGATGGTCGGTGACGGCCATGGCGCGGTCGACCACGATTTCTCGCACTTGCGCCGACATGAGACCGGCGCTCTCCATGAAAGTGATGAAGCCCAGGCAGGCAGAACCCAGGTGCTGTTGCTCGGCCTCTGAATACACGCGCATGCTCAAAGGCGACTGCACATAAGCAGGCTGACCGCGCTGCTGGTGCACTTGAATCAGGTCTGCATGTTGTGCGGCGCAATTCAAGCCGGTCAGCCAGGACAAGGCCTGCTGGATTTCATCGGCGTCAAAACCGGCTGCACTGAGTTTGCGGCCCAGCAATGACAATTCGGGACAAACGTCACCACGCCAGTAGTGTTCGTAAACGTAAACAAGGACATCGAACATGTGTGCAATATAACCTGTTTCAAGCCCTGTTTGTGAAGCCTGGCTCAAACCCCGCCTGAGTTGCTTTTTTTCAGGCAGCAGACTGAATGCAGCCTGCGTGCATCAGCCGCACAGTTGCTGGTACAAAACGCCGGGCCCTTGCACCGCGCCCCATGTCTACCAGCGCCTGCATGGCCAGCACAGCCTCGTCGAGCGCCAGGCCGCTGCCGAGCAACATCATTGCCAGACTTTGCGGGTCGTGCCCCAGGGCCTTGAGCAGCAACTGCTGTTTGCTGTCTGTCGCAGGCGCATTTTTAACGGGCAAGGGCGTGTGTGCCTAACTGCTGCGGTACACCGGCAATTCACACTGCAGGGGTTACAAGTTCAAAACTTGTACTACCCGCCACAAAATGCCTAATAAAATCAAATATTTAAAGGAAATTCTAGTTTCTTTTTCTTTAGTTCATAGTAGTTTAGTTCGTGTTTACTATAAATCATAGATTTTTTTATATCTTTTCATAAATTTCGGAACGGTCAAACATTCCCCCATTCGATGCCTGAATGTTATCGCCAAGTTAATTTTGACCTAGCAAGGGGAGTTATGCAAATTCAAAAGTGACCTAGGGAAGGTCTGAAAAACTCAGTTTAAACGAGTTCTCGGGCAACAAATCATCACCATGTGAAATTTGCCATGAACTGATTGAAAAATCACTCTCTTTTTGAGTATTTTGAAGCGATTTCTCCCTTCACTGATGGCTTTTCCCCTGTTTTGAGCGCACTCACCCATTGGCGATCAGGATTCGTTTCCTCGCCATCCACAAATTACTCAGTGCAAACAGCGTGATGAGTTGTGCCGTGTTCTTAGGGATGGTCTGAAAAACTCAGTTTATAAAAGTTTTTGGATAGCAAATCTTCACCATGTGAAATTTGCCATGATCCAATCGCAAAATCCCTCTCTTTTGCGGCATTTTCAAGCGATTTCTCCCCTCACTGAGGGCTTTTGCCCTGTTTTGGGCGCACTCACCCATTGGCGACCAGGATTCGTTTCCTCACCATCCACAAATTGCTCAGTGCAAACAACGTGATCAGTTGCGCTGTGTTCTTTACCAAGCCACGGTAGCGAGTCTTGCGGT
>SHXP01000149.1 GCA_009693225.1 Limnohabitans sp.
CCATGAAGCCCTGAGGCGCCGTCCGGGGCATACTCACTGTTTAAGGAGACCCAAGCCATGGGAGCTGCCGATATTCACCTGGACAACCTCTGGTTGCCTTTCACCCCGAACAAAGACTTCCACCAGTCGCCCCGGGTGTTTACCGGCGCCGACGGTATGTACTTCACTACCGCCGCCGGCCGCAAAGTGCTGGATGCGGTCTCCAGCCTGTGGTGTGTGGGCGCAGGCCATAACCGGCGCGAAATCAACGACGCCATTTACAAGCAGTTGCAAACGCTGGATTACTCCACCGCTTTTCAGTTCGGCAATGACCGTGCGTTTGAAGCCGCACACATGCTGGCGCAACTCGCGCCCGGCGATTTGAACAAGGTGTTTTTCTGCACCTCGGGCTCGGAAGCGGCGGATACGTCATTGAAAATAGCCTTGGGCTACCACCGCGCCCGCGGCCAGGGCCAGCGCAGCGTGTTCATAGGTCGCGAGCGCGGGTACCATGGTGTCGGTTTCGGCGGCATGAGCGTGGGCGGCATAAGCGGCAACCGCAAGATGTTCGGCCCGGCCATGCTGCCGCATGTAGACCATTTGCGTTTCATCCACGACCCGGTCAACCATGCGTATGTCAAGGGCGAGCCGCCGGTGTTTGCAGAGGATTGGCTGCTCGAGCTGGAAAACCGCATTCTGCCGCTGCACGACCCGGGCAATGTGGCGGCCATCATCGTCGAACCGGTGGCCGGCAGCGCCGGCTGGTACATACCGCCCAAGGGCTATTTGCAACGCCTGCGCGAGATTTGTGACAAACACGGCATTCTGTTGATATTTGATGAAGTCATCACCGGCTTCGGCCGCATGGGTGCCCCGTTTGCCGCCGACTTTTTCGGTGTCGTGCCCGATATGCTGAACTTTGCCAAATGCGTGACCAACGGCGTGGTGCCCATGGGCGGTGTGTTGTGTCGCGACGGTATTTACGAGGCCATCATGTCGGTGCCCACGCCTGCACACGTGATCGAGTTTCCCCATGGCTACACCTACTCGGGTCACCCGGTGGCGTGTGCGGCGGCGGTGGCCACCATGAAGCTGTTGGCTGATGAAAAATTGTTTGAACGCGCGGCAAGCATGGCGCCGCACTTAGGCAACGCGGTGCACGCCGCCATCAAAGGCTTGCCGAATGTGATCGGCATACGCTCGCTGGGGTTGGCCGTTGCGGTGGAACTCAGCCCGTCTGACAAAGGCGTGGGTCAGCGCGGTTACGCTGCATTTCAGGACTGTTTGAAGCACGGCGTGCTGGTGCGCAGCGCCGGTGACAACCTGGTGCTGGCCCCTGCGTATGTGGTGGAACAGCCGCAGATAGAGCAGATGGTGGATGTGCTGGCGCAGGCGATCAAGCGGACTGCTTGAGTGGTCATGAACCCGCGCGGCTTTTGAAGACAATGGCAAGACGCAACGCCCAACCTACCCTGGTTCAGGTCCAGTGCTTACTCACGGTGCCTGCACCTTGCTCAGGTTTTGCTCAAGTACATCGCCATTGCTTTGCGCAATCCTGAGCTTGACCGGCAAATACCCGTAAGCCGGTGACAGCCAGACCTCGGCGGTCTGGTCGTAACTGCCCTTGAACACACGGCTCAATTTCCAGGCACTGACTTTGCCGACAGGCAATTGCACCGTCTCTTCTTTGTCCACCTGGAATGTCCAGATGTCGGCGCTTTTGGCGGCCACCACTTGAAAGCTGATTTGCTGTCCGCTTTGGCGCAAACCGGGCGTGCCTGCCAACAGTGCCGGCAATTGCGCGAACATGCTCAGCCGGTCCTGTGACGCAGGCAACAAAGGCTGCGGGTTGCTGCTGGCGCTGAAGATCAGCTGGCCTTTGTCGCGGTCGAAATGCGCAGTTACCTCTTGTTTGTATTTGTCGCCGAAGCGCCTGGGCTGCAAACCCTGGGTGCTACTTAATTGGCCGACGCTGGTTTGGGTGTTGCTGCCCAGCAGGAAAAAGCGTATCTCCAGGCGCATTTCGTAATTCTTGCCGTCGTGCCGCCACAGCATGTCGCCGTCGGCATGAAAACGTATGCCTTTGCTCTCGCCCAGCACTTCGTAAATGAACTTGGTGGACGCGGGCCAGACAAAGCGCGCCTGCGCCAGCCAGGGCGGGGTGTTGTCAACCGTTGTGTTGGCACCGGCAGCAGTTTCTTTGGCGGCGTTGTTGTGGGACTTGGGACTGTTGGACGGTGCAGACGCCGCTTCAGCGCTGGCGGGCTGGGGGCTCGGTTGCACAGGGGGTGAGCTTGCAGGCGGCGGGAATGGTACCGGCGGGGGAGGCGCAGGCGGCGGCGGTGTTGCAGCAGCAACAGCGGGTGGCTGAACGGGTTCGGGCGGCGCAGGCTCGGCGGGCTGAGGCTCAACAGCTTCCTGCGGTTTGGCTGCCTGTTCGTCGTCGATCTGCGGTTCTTCCTCTGGCACATTGACCGCGTGCAATCCCTGTGAAACTGAGACAGCCGGTGAGGCAGGTGCAGGGACTGCCGACGGTGGCGGCGCCGCACTCGCGGGTGCCGGTGTCTCAGGCGCAGAGTCACCGGCAGCCTTGCCTGCGCTCAAGCTCAGTGGTACAGGCCGGCCCGGCTGCAAGTGCGACGGCCACAGCGTCGCTATGGAATGCAAGCCGGCCAGGTGCAGCGCCACCACCAGCAGCAGCAACAGGCCCGGTGCAAGACCTTGCTTCAGAGGCGATGGATAGAATGGCTGCATGAAATTAGCGACATACAAAGATGGTTCACGCGACGGGCAACTGGTGGTGGTGTCACGTGATTTAACAAACGCCCATTATGCGAGCGGTATTGCTTCCCGGCTGCAACAGGTGCTGGATGACTGGAACTTCATTTCACCGCAATTGCAGGACCTGTACCTGACCCTGAACCAGGGCAAGGCCAGACACGCCTTCCCCTTTGACCCGAAGATGTGCATGGCGCCGCTGCCGCGCGCCTACCAGTGGGCTGACGGTTCGGCCTACATGAACCATGTGGAGCTGGTGCGCGCCTCGCGCAACAGCGAAGTCCCGGCCAACTATTACGAAGACCCGTTGATGTACCAGGGCGGCAGCGATGACTTCATCGGCGCGTGTGACGACATCATTGCGGTCAGTACAGACCACGGCATCGACTTTGAAGCCGAGGTGGCTGTCATCACCGGTGACGTGCCCATGCGGGCCACGCCCGACGAAGCGCTGGAGGGCATACGGCTGGTGATGCTGGCCAACGATGTGTCATTGCGCCGTCTCATTCCGGCTGAACTGGCCAAGAACTTCGGTTTTCTGCAAGGCAAACCGGCGACGGCGTTCAGTCCGGTGGCGGTCACTGTGGACGAATTAGGCAGCGCCTGGGACCACGGCCGTCTGCATCTGACGATGCGCGTGGACTGGAACGGCAAGCGTGTCGGCATGTGCGACGCAGGCCCCGAGATGACGTTTCATTTCGGCCAGCTGATTGCACACCTGGCCACCACCCGCAATGTGCGCGCCGGCAGCATCATCGGCAGCGGCACCGTCAGCAACAAAACCATTGAAACCGATGGCCGCAAAGACTGGCCCAAAGGTTACAGCTGCATCGCTGAAAAACGCGCCATCGAAACCATCCTGGACGGCAAAGCGCAAACCAATTTCATGCAATTCTGCGACAGCGTGCGCATTGAAATGAAAGACAAGGACGGGCACAGCGTGTTCGGCGCGATAGATCAGAAAGTCGCTCCTTTGCGCCCCTGACTTCGTCAGCTGCTTGCGGTCTGACGTTCTGCCGTTATTGGCAGGTGTCTATCATGTGTGGCTCAATACCCGCCGAGGCACAATCCGATGATTTCACCTAAGACCATTCAAATCCATGAAACCCATTGACTACAGCGTGTACGAAACCCTCAATATCAGCCGTCGCGGTCCGCATGACAGCGTGCTCGACATTCAAATGAAAGCCGCCAACGGCAAGTTGCCGACCGCCGGTCACCAGGGCCATGCCGATTTGTGCGAGATCTGGCGCGACATAGGCCGCGACGACAGCGTGCACTGCGCCGTGCTGCGCGGCGAAGGCATGGGTTTTTCCGGCGGCGGCGACCTGCAACTGGTCAGCGATATTGCGCAGGATTTCGAGGTCCGCACCCGCGTTTGGAAAGAGGCGCGTGACCTAGTCTACAACATCATCAATTGCGACAAACCGGTGGTCAGCGCCATGCACGGCCCGGCGGTCGGCGCCGGACTGGTCGCCGGATTGCTGGCCGACATATCGATTGCCGCCAAAAGCGCCAAGATCGTTGATGGCCATACACGGCTTGGCGTGGCTGCGGGTGACCACGCTGCCATCATCTGGCCGCTGTTGTGCGGCATGGCCAAGGCCAAATACTATTTGATGCTGTGCGAACCGGTCAGCGGTGAGGAGGCAGAGCGCATCGGACTGGTGTCGCTGTGTGTCGACGACGACAAGTTGCTGGACAAGGCTTACGAAGTGGCGGACAAGCTCGCCGGCGGCAGCCAGACCGCGATCCGCTGGACCAAGTATTCGCTGAACAACTGGTTGCGTCAGGCCGGGCCGTCGTTTGACACGTCGCTGGCGCTGGAGTTCATGGGATTCGGCGGACCGGATGTGCGCGAAGGCGTGGCCTCGCTCAAGGAAAAACGCCGGCCGGTGTTTGACTGAGGTTGTTGCGGACATCTAGACACTTACAATTTCCTGCATGCAATCCCTGAGACAAGCCCGTCGATTCGCCGCTCTTGCCCGCGCGCGGGCCGCCTGTACCGATAACCGTTTAAGCAAACGCCGCACTCTTACCGGGTGACGCGTTCATGTGCTGTGCACATACCAAAGCACAGCAGCCCGGCCAGTGTGTCTGCTACTGCAGTTTGTTCCGATGATCAAACGCATGGCATGAACCGGCCTGAGTATCAATCAGCAGCAAAGGCCAACATGAAAACGTTGACAACACGGACGCTGGGCTGGCTTGCCTGCCTGACATTCAACCCGGCCCCTGCTCAGTGACCGCTCAACTGCCGCTTATCAAAATTTGAACGGTTACCAGCTGGCACCCAGGTACACCGCGTCTGTGGGTGTGCAGGTGGCGTTTCAAGGCATGTGTAACAGTGGCGTGACCTTGCTCTCCAGCAGCTCTGTCGTGACCTCGGGGTCCCCGTCATGACCGTTTTTGCGCAGCACGCCTTGTCTGTCTATCACAAAGCTCGACGGCAGCCGTCGGATGCGGCCGAAACCGGCGATCTTCGACTGACTATGGTGGGCGGTGAAAAAGCTGAAACATTGCGCCATCTTTTTGACCGTGGGCAGGTATTTGACCGAATCCATGCTGATGACAATCACTTCAGACCATCGGCCTGGTGTTTGCGGTAATAAGCCTCAATGGCCGGCATTTCCGCCTGGCAGGGTTTGCACCAACTGGCCCAGAAATTGACAATGATGACCTTGCCTTTGTGTTCGGACAGGCGGAACAGGCAGCCTTGCTGGAGGTCGATGGTTTCAAAGTCGGGTGCGGGGCGGCCGATCGCCAGTGTTTGTGCAACTGCACTGGCCGCCAGCAGAACCCCGCATGCAAACCACCAGAGTCTGAGAATTGCTTGATGCATGCCGCAAGTTTAGAATCGGTTTGCTCTTTATGCAAAATGTATGCATTCATGGCACAGCTGACATGGCGGTCGTCCCGGCTTTGTCCAGGTCCGGGTGCAGACCTGACCTATAGTGCAGGGCGGCGTTCCGGCGCTGTCACCTTTGTCTAACCATTGTCATGAACCGCCGAACCTTTTTGATTCTCGTCAGCGTTTTCTGCCTGCATGTGGCCGCCTTGTGGGCTTTGCACGCAGGTTTGTTGCAGCGCATGACGCTGGTTGTGGTGCCGGTCATGCTGGTCAGTCAGACAGAACCGCCCCC
>SHXP01000150.1 GCA_009693225.1 Limnohabitans sp.
TCCGTTATCTTCTTGCCGGGCACTCAGTGCCTCCTTACGTTTGTCGTCAGGAGATCACTGTATCCCTCGCTTCCGGTCCTTCCCGGCTTAAGGTCCAACCGGCCAAGACAGTTGTCACCGACCGGTCACCCTAATTGTCACCGGCCAACACAGCGCAACTCATCACGCTGTTTGCACTGAGCAATTTGTGGATGGTGAGGAAACGAATCCTGGTCACCAATGGGTGAGTGCGCTTAAAACAGGGCAAAAGCCCTCAGTGAGGGGGTAGATCGCATGAAAATGCCGCAAAAGAGAGGGATTTTGCGATCGGATCATGGCAAATTTCACATGGTGAAGATTTGTTGCACGAGATCTTTTTTAAACTGAGTTTTTCAGACCATCCTAAGCTGTTTGCTGTATGTCGATTTGATGTTGATTGTATTTCATGAGATACGATTCGTGAAGAGCGAAAAGCTGTATTCGTGGCAGAACGAATGTATTGCATCATGCAAATCAACTTACATAAGTAAGTGTGAAGACCGCAGTTGTGAAGTGCTGACGCCTAAGCCTGCTCAGCCACCCGCTTACCGATATGCGCGAGAGCCTCTTCCACCTGGTCTATCAATATCAGACACAGGTCGCCGGGGTTTAACTTGCCCAGCGCGTGGTCGATGGCGATGAATTCGCCCTGTATTTCCACGATGTCGCGAGTCAGCCTGGCGTCCTTCAAACCCTGGCGCAGCAAGGCGATGACTTCGCCGTCAGCGCGCCCGCGCTGGCAGGCATCCTCAAACAGCACTACGCTGTTGAATGCGCCGCCGATGACGCGGGTTTGCTCGCGTATGTCTTCGTTGCGCCGGTCACCGGCGCCGCTGATAACCACGCTGCGTTGTTTGGCCGGCAGGTTGGTGACGGCCTGGACCAGCGCTTTGATGGCGTCGGGGTTGTGGCCGTAATCGGCAATGATGGTCGCGCCCTTGTAGCTGAACATATTGAAGCGACCCGGCACGCCCTGGGTGTCGCTGACAAAGGTGGACAAGCCTTGACAGATGGCCGCCCATGATAGGTTGACCGCCCACGCTGCACCGATGGCAGCCATAGCGTTTTCCACCTGAAAACCGATGACGCCGTTTTGCGTCAAAGGCACTTCGTTCAAGGAGATGCGCACTTGCTGCGCGCCTTCCTGCGCCACGATGTGGCCGTCCTGCACATAGAGCACGCGCTTGCCTTGTGCGCGGTGCGTGGCCAGAACGGGATGGTGCGGGTCCACCGCGAAAAAAGTGATCTGTCCCGGGCAATTCGGTGCCATCGCGGCGACCATGGGGTCGGTGGCATTCAGCACGGCCATGCCGTTGGGCGCAACGTTTTGCACGATGACGCGCTTGAGCACGGCTAGGTCTTCCACGGTGCTGATGTAGTTCAGGCCCAGGTGATCACCCGCGCCAATATTGGTGACCACAGCCACATGGCAACGGTCAAACGCCAGGCCTTCGCGCAGCATGCCGCCGCGCGCGGTCTCGAGCACAGCAGCGTCCACGTCCGGGTGCATCAACAAGCTGCGTGCGCTGCGCGGGCCGCTGCAGTCGCCGGTGTCGAGTTGCAAACCGTTGACGAACACGCCGTCGGTGGTGGTCATGCCGGTCCGCAAACCGCTGGTGCGCAACAGGTGCGCACACAGCCGCACGGTGGTGGTTTTGCCGTTGGTGCCGGTAACCGCAATCAGCGGTATGCGTCCGTCCTGGCCGTTGGCAAACATGGTGTCGATGATGGGGCTGCCGACATCGCGGCCTTTGCCGAATGAGGGTTGCAAATGCATGCGCAAGCCCGGCGCGGCGTTGACCTCGATGATGCCGCCGTTTTGTTCTTCCAGGGGTTTGAGCACAGACTCACAGACCACGTCGACGCCGCAGACATCCAGGCCGACCATTTGTGCGGCCATGACGGCGCGCGCAGCGACTTCGGGGTGCACGTCTTCGGTCACGTCGGTGGCGGTGCCGCCGGTGGACAAATTGGCGTTGTTGCGCAGCACCACGCGTGCGCCTTTGGGCGGCACGCTGTCGGCGTCAAAACCTTGTTCTTTCAAACGCGCCAGCGCAATATCGTCAAAGCGGATTTTGGTCAGCGAGGTGGCGTGACCGTCGCCCCGGCGCGGGTCGGCATTCACTTTGTCCACCAACTGGCGCACAGACGATGTGCCGTCGCCCACCACCAGCGGCGGCTCGCGCCGCGCAGCGGCCACCATGCGGTCGCCGACCACCAGCAGGCGGTAATCACTGCCCGGCAAAAAGCTCTCGACCATGATGTCGTCGCGGTATTTGAGGGCGTTGTTGTAAGCCTGCATGACTTCTTCGCGGGTGCGTATATTGACCACCACGCCCTTGCCCTGGTTGCCGTCGCGCGGCTTGACCACCACCGGCAAGCCGATTTCCAGCGCTGCCACCCAGGCGTCTTCGGCACTTTGGACAGGGCGGCCACGCGGCACCGGCACACCGGCAGCGAGCAACAGCTTTTTGCTCAACTCTTTGTCTTGTGCAATCGATTCTGCGATGGCGCTGCTGGCGTCGGTTTCTGCGGCCTGTATGCGCCGCTGTTTGCTGCCCCAGCCGAACTGCACCAGGCTGGCATCGGATAAACGGCGATAGGGAATGCCGCGCGCCAGGGCTGCATCCACAATGGCACCGGTCGATGGACCGAGGCGTATATCTTCATCCAGCTCACGCAGTTCCTGCAAAGCCTGGTTGACATCGAACTGTCTGGATTCAAACGCGGCCAGACACAGTTGTTCGGCCAGACGCATAGCGAGTTTGCCGACTTGCTCGACCGAATACTCGACCACCACCTGAAACAAACCTTCTTCGGGCGTGGGCGTGGTACGGCTGAAAGTGACCGGGCAGCCGGCCTGGATCTGCAAATGCAATACGACGGCTTCCAGCGCATGCGCCATGCTCAGGTGCGCGTCGCGCTCACCGGGTTGCAAGCGCCCCAGGCCGGGGAACAAATGGCGCAGGCGTTTTTCAAAGGCCTGCTGGTCGGCGCTGAGGTCGCTCTGCAGGCCGGGTGCGCATCGCACCATGGCTTCGATAGCAGTATGACGGGTCCACAGGTTGGGTCCGCGCAAGGCACGAATGCGGGAGACTTCCATCAGGCTTTCATCCTTGCAAGATCAAGATTGGCAATCGCAGACGGTTGCCCGTAATTTTTCAGGCCGGCGCGTATCAGATCGGGTGACAGGTCCAGTGCCCAGGCCACAGCCACTGAGGCGAGCAGGTTAGGCAGGCTGAATGTGCCGTCGCTCAGGTGTTTGGCAATCGCCGGAAAATCCAGTTTCAGCAGACTGTGTTCATGCGTGCCGCGCGACATCATGACCTGGCGTTGGGAGAAATACACGGCGCGTCCTTGTGCGTCCAGATGCTGTCGCACACAGGCATTGTGTTCGTCGGCCGCGAAGTAAATGACTTCGCCGTCGCACAAATCCGCCAGTTCAACCACCGCTGCATCTTCGGCGTTCAGCACCGCGGCGCCTTCGGGCAGCACCAGGTCAATCTGGGTTCGAACCACGTTGCGCACTTGCTCGGGCGTGCGTATGTCGTGGCCCTGCAAGCCGCTGTTGTCCGGCATGTCGGTCAGCACGCCGACCTGGCAACGGTCGTAGGGCAGGCCTTCATCCAGCACTTGCAGCGGCGTGTTTTCAAACACGGCCGCGTCCAGCGCACGGTTGATCAGCAAACGCTGGCTGGCTTCAAACACACGCGCATCTTTGGGGTCGACCAGGCGCTGGTCCATGAACAAACCTCTCGCCGAGGCCAGACCGGTGCGCCGTCCGGACAAATGAATCAGCCAGTTGACCAGGTGCGCCAGTTCGGTGGTGTGATGGCGGCCCATGATGCCAACCACAGGTATGCGCGTGGCTTGCTGCGACTCGAACAAATGCGCGACGATGGCCTGACCGACGGGGCGGGGGCGGCCGATGGCAGGCTTCAAATGCATCAGCAAACCCGGACCGGCATTGACTTCGACAAGCGCGCCGCCTTGCGCCAGCAAAGGCCTGCTGATGTCTTCTGCCACCAGATCGATACCGGCGATGTCCAGCCCGACGACGCGCGCGGCCAGCACCACCACGGCAGCCACTTCGGGGTGAACCAGGTCGGTCACGTCTATGCCCATATTGCCGGTGCGCTGCACCACGGCGACGCGGCCGTTTTCAGGGATGCTGTCTGCCGTCAAGCCCTGGCGCCGCAACTCCAGCACAGCGGTAGGCAAATCTTTCAAGCGTATGGTGTCCAGCGGAAAGTCTTCCTCTTCGCCGCGACGAGGGTCGGAGTTAATTTGAAATTCGATGAGTTCGGCCACCGTGTGCACGCCGTCGCCGGTGATGCGCGCGGTCTCGCCGCGCGAGGCTGCCACGACTTTGTGGCCGACCACCAGCAGTCGGTGTTCGTCGCCGGGGATGAAGCGCTCGACCATGACGTCCGTGCCTTCGCGCTGCGCCACCAGAAACGCGGCTTCGATGTCTTCGCGTTTGCGCAGGTCCAGCGCCACACCGCGCCCGTGGTTGGCGTCGGTGGGTTTGACCACCACCGGCAGGCCGATGTCTTGTGCCACGCTCCAGGCCTGTTCGGGGGAATTCACCACTTCGCCCGAGGGGATGGGCACACCGCATTGGGTGAGCAGGATTTTGGTCAGGTCTTTGTCGCTGGAAATGCTTTCGGCGATGGCGCTGGTGCGGTCGGTTTCAGCGGTCCAGATGCGGCGTTGCAGCGAGCCGTAGCCCAGTTGCACCAGGTTGCCAGAGGTCAGCCGGATGGAGGGGATGCGGTGTTCGGTGGCCGCGTCGACGATGCAGGCGGTGCTGGGGCCCAGACACATGCGGTCGACCATGGCTTTGAGCCTGTTGACCGTGGCTTTGAGGTCATATGACGTGTTGTTGATGGCGGCCATCACCAGGTCACGCGCGGCGACCATGCTCTCGCGCCCGACTTCCTCCTGGCGGGTGCGGATCACCACTTTGTAGACACCGCGCTGACTGGTTTCGCGCGCTTTGCCGAAACCGACTTGCATGCCGGCCAATGTTTGCAATTCGATGGCCACGTGTTCCATGATGTGGCCGCACCAGGTGCCGTCGTTCAGGCGCAGTAAAAAACCGCCGCGCTCGCCGACCCCGCAGCGGTGCTCTAACATGCCCGGCAGCCAGGCGGTGAGCCGCTCGACAAAACCGGGCAGTGTGTTGGAGGGGTGGTCTTCGAGAACGCCCAGATCTACCCAGGCTTCGATGACCGGACGGTAGGTCCACACATTCGGTCCGCGTAAATAACGCATGCGCAATATGGCTATATCTGGAAAGCTCATAGGTGGCGGGCAGGCTGCTTGTGTTGCACAGGGCGAGAGGAGGGCAGGGTTAGAATCGTTTCACTGTAGGTCATTGTTATAAGAATGAATATTCCCTCTCAAGTTGCGCCAGTGCTGCTGGATTTGCCAGCCCTGTGGCGAGGGGATCTGCAGCTTCAATTGTCATCAGAAGAAAACGTTTCAGCCTGGCTGGAGGTTGACCTCGATGCCGGATTGTATTTCGCGCGCGGCCTGATGGTTTTGACGCACCGCCGCCTGATCTGGTGCGCTCCCGGCTCTGAAAAAACCTGGCACAGCCTGGACATACAGCCCGATTGGCAGCTAGAGCTCAGCGACCACGCCGGTGTTGGGCATCTGCGTCTGCGCGAAGCCGCACAACAAATCGCCGATTGGCGCTTCACCCTGGGTCGCAACCTGCAAGCGACGGCTTTGCTCGCGTGTTTCAACAAACAACAGGCCGGGCAGGGCGATACCCCGGGACAGTCCTGGTGCCAGGTGTGTCACGCGCCCTTGAAGGACGCGGAAGACACCTGCCGCAGTTGCGATCTGGTGCAGGATGAGGC
>SHXP01000151.1 GCA_009693225.1 Limnohabitans sp.
CAAATACCTGATCAGCCGCGACGGCAAGCAGGTCAAGAGCTACAACAGCACCACAGACCCGCTGGACAGCAAATTCCTGGCCGAGATCGACAAACAGCTCAGCGCCAAAACACCTTGACATGAACGCCCGGGTGGCCATTGTCGGCTCTGGCATTGCCGGTCTGTCAGCGGCCCACCATTTACATGACCACGCAGTCATCACTCTGTTTGAAGCCGGCGGTTATTTCGGCGGCCACACCCACACGGTTGACATCAGCCTGTCTGGCAAGGGCGGTGATTGCAGATTCGGGGTTGATACCGGCTTTCTGGTCTACAACGAGCGCACCTACCCCGGGTTGATTGATTTGTTCCAGCAACTCGGCGTACAGACGGCTGCCTCGGACATGTCTTTTTCGGTGCAGGCGCCCTGGGGCCGCAGCGGCCACACCATGGAATGGAACGGCGCCTACCTCAACAGCGTGTTTGCCCAGCGCGGCAATCTGCTGCGCCCCGGGTTCTGGTGGCTGCTGCGCGAGATCCTGCGCTTTAACTGGCTGTGTACACAACTGGCTCAGTCGTATGACGACGGGGCTTTGATGCAACCATTGCAAAGTTTTTTGGATCACCATGGATTCGGCGCCACCTTCAGAAACGCTTATTTGCTGCCCATGCTCGGCTGTATCTGGAGTTGCCCGACCGCGCAAATGCTGCAATTTCCCGCCGCCACCATGGTGCGTTTTTGCGATAACCACGGTCTGCTGCAGGTCAACAACCGGCCGCAGTGGTTCACGGTACAAGGCGGCGCCAAACACTATGTACAAGCCATCACCTCACGCATCGCCGACAAGCGGCTGAATACACCGGTACTGCGCATAGAGCGGGACGACGACGGTGTGCTACTGCACACTGCGCAAGGCAGCGAGCGGTTTGACCTTGTGGTGATCGCCACGCACGCCGACCAGGCCTTGCAACTGCTGGCTCGCCCCCGGGCAGATGAACAATCCCTGCTGTCGCAAATCAGCTTTCAGAACAACCTGGCGGTACTGCATACCGATGTATCGGTGATGCCGCGAAAGCGCCTGGCCTGGGCGGCATGGAATTACCAGCGCAGCCCCGGCCAGCATGAAGATGCGCAGGTCTGTCTGCATTACTGGCTGAATAAATTGCAACCGCTGCCCTTCACGCAAGATGTGTTCGTCTCGCTCAATCCGGTCCTGCCGATCGCTGATGAACATTTGCTCGGTGAGTTTCACTACGCCCACCCAGTGTTTGACCTGGCGGCCATACAGGCGCAACGCCGCATCGGCAGTTTGCAGGGCCTGCAACACACCTGGTACGCCGGCGCCTGGATGGGCTTTGGCTTTCACGAGGACGGTTTCAAGGCCGACGCGCCGCCGCCCAAGGCATCCTGCAGGAACTGATGCAAGAGGAGCCGGCATGAACTTGCCCCGGCTCAACCAACCGCTGATCGGCGCCGGCTAGGTACGCCACACGCGCCGCCGCCCCAGCCTGCATGCGTTTGCCTACCGCACCTGGTTTTTATTGCTGCCCATGCGCAGCATGGCGCAGCGCGGTAGCGGCGCTCTGGCCTGGCTGGACGAATTGCTGCAAGCCCAGGGCATACACGACGCACAAGGTGAAGTCTGGCTGCACACCTATGCGCGCGTGCTGGGCTATGTGTTCAAGCCGGTCAGCTTCAGGTATTGCCATCGCAGCGACAACTCGCTGGCGGCCATCGTCGCCGAGGTGAACAACACATTCGGCGAACGGCATTGCTATGTGCTGCCGTCTGCGCGTTACGGCGTCAGCATGTCGGCCGATAAGGTGTTTTATGTGTCGCCTTTCTGTGAAGTGCATGGCAGTTACACATTCCGCTTCATGCGCTCCGGCGGCCCTGACGGCGAACGCACCGTGGTGCGCATAGACCACAGCAACGAACAAGGCCTTTTGATCAGCACCAGCGTCAGTGGCCGTTTGCACACCTTAACCAGCGCCACTTTACGCCGAGCTTTGTGGCCGCACCCGTTGCACAACCTGGGTGTGATTGCACGCATCCATTGGCATGCATTGCTGCTTTGGTTCAAGCGCGTGCCGCTGGTGCACAAACCATTACCTCCCGAGCATTTCGCCACACGCGGCGGTCATTGAGCACTGCAAACCAATTCATGACGACCATTCACACCTCAACATTTGCTTTGCCCGACCTTGGTAAAGCCGCCCCCGCTGCCGCCAGACGCGCCCTGGCCATGCTGCAATCGATCAGCCACAGTTGCCTGCATATGACCCTGCCCGATGGCCGGAAACTTCGGTTCGGCAACGAACACGGGCCGCACGCCGCCATCGAGTTGCACAACTGGCAGCTGTTCGGCGCCACACTGCGCTCGGGTGATATCGGTTTTGCCGAGAGCTTTATTGGAGGGGCTGGGACACGCCGGATTTGACCGCCTTGCTGCAACTGCTGGTGGTCAACCGCCGCCCCCATGGACGACATGATCTTCGGCACCTGGATGGGCCGCCTGGCCTACCAGTTGCTCCACTGGATGCGGCGCAACACCATCAAAAACAGCAGCAAAAACATTCACGCGCATTACGACCTGGACAACGGCCTTTACAGCTTGTGACTGGACAACAGCATGCCCTATTCTTCGGCCTGGTTTGACGGCAACCGTCAGCAGGATCTGCAAGCCGCGCAACACGCCAAGCTGCGCCGTGCCTTGCGCATGGCCTATGTACAACCGGGCTCGCGGGTGCTGGAAATCGGCTGCGGCTTGGGCGGGTTGGTCGAACTAGGTGCAACCGAATTCGGCGCACACATGACCGGCATCACGCTCAGCCCTTCGCAACTGGCCTACGCTACTGAACGCCTTCACGGCCGGGCTATTGATGCGGATTTACGCTTGCAGGATTACCGCGACACCAACGACGGCCCGTATGACGCCATCTGCTCGGTCGAAATGATCGAAGCCGTCGGCCGCAAATACTGGCCGGCTTATTTCCAGACCGTCGCCAGACTGCTCAAACCCGGTGGCCGCGCCTGCATACAAAGCATCGTGATTGATGACGCATTGTTCGAGCGTTATGCGCTGGGCACCGATTTCATCCAACAGTACATTTTTCCTGGCGGTTTTTTACCCAGCACGCAAACCTTTATCGCTCAGGCACGCGCCGCTGGTTTGCAAGTGATCGACCAATTCGCCTTCGGGCTGGGTTACGCGGAAACGCTCAAGCGCTGGCGCGAATCCTTTGCGCAAGTCAAAGACCAATTGCCGACGCTGGGGTTTGACCGGCGTTTTGAACGCACCTGGCTGTTTTACCTGTGCTATTGCGAAGCCGCTTTTCTGGAACACAACACCGACGTTGTGCAGTTCACATTGCACAAACCCGCATGAACCCCGGCGGCAACCGTGCAATGGCCTTACTCGGCATGCCGAGCTTGCCGCTGGCCTTTGTGGCCTTGCCTTTGTACGTGATCTGGCCGCATTACTTTGCCACGCAGTTCGGTGTGTCCATCGGTTTGATCGGTGCGCTGTTGTTGCTCGCTCGCTCGCTGGACGCGCTGCTGGACCCTTTGCTCGGCCTTGGCGTGGACCGCCTGCTGCAACGCGGCGCCCAGCGCTTGCTGCGCCGCTGCTGGCTGGTGGCAGCAACCTTGGCCACGGGTTTTCTGCTGTTGTTTTTCCCTCACTGGCTCACCGGCAACAGCGTCAGCCTGGAAGCTTTGCTGCTGCTGGTGTTTGCAGCGCTTGTGGCCAGTTATGTTTGTTACAGCTTTCTGAACATTGCATTGCAAACCTGGGGGCATGGCTGAGCGGTGATGCGCATTTGCGCAGCCGGCTGGTGGGATAGCGTGAAGGCCTGGGTTTGGGCGGCGTGGTACTGGCGTCGCTGGTGCCGGGCTGGTTGGGCATGGAGGCGCTGGTCAGCGGCTTTGTGCTGCTGCTTGGTATCTCGCTGTGGGCCTAGTGGCATGCGCCCAGACCTGCGGCAACTGAAATTCCCGGCGGCTCGCAAACTGTCGGGTTTTGGCCACGCATGGCACAACCCTGGGGCTATGCCGGTTTTCAACGTTTGATCCTGGTGTTCATGCTCAATGGCATAGCGTCTGCCATACCGGCCACCCCGATGCTGTTTTTCGTTGAAAACCGGTTGCAATTGCCGCAGAGCCTGCAAAGCCGGTTTCTGGGGGCGTATTTTCTGGCTGCCGCGGTGTCCATGCCGCTGTGGCTGCAATGCATATCGCATTACGGCTTGCGGCGAAGCTGGCTGGCCGGCATGTTGCTGGCCGTGTCGGTCTTCATCTGGACGCTGGGCCTGGGTGCAGGTGACGAACTGGCATACACCGTGGTGTGTCTGCTCTCAGGTCTGGCTCTGGGTGCGGATTTGATTGTACCCAGCGCATTGCTCAACGGTCTGCTGCAAGAAAAAGTCACAGATACCGCGCGCAGCGGTGTTTTTTTCGGCTGGTGGCAAGCGGCAACCAAACTGAACCTGGCGCTGGCCGCCGGTCTGAGCCTGCCCTTGCGGCAATGGCTGGGCTATGCCGCCGGCGCGCGCGATGCACCGGCTTTGCTGGCGCTGAGCTGGGCCTATGCCCTACTGCCTTGTATATTGAAGCTGATGGTGGACTGGGCCTTGTTCAGGTCCGCCGCCCACATGCAACCCATGGAGTAATGATGCAAAGACGCACAATGCTTTTAGCCACCGCTTCTGCCGCGCTTGCCGCCGGCGGTTGCGCGGGCCCTTCGGTCAACGATTACGCCAGTGAACAACCTGCCTTGGATTTGCGCCGCTATTTCAACGGCATCGTCGACGCCTAGGGCATTTTCACTGACCGCTCCGGCAAAGTAGTCAAGCGTTTCACCGTGGTGATGCATTGCAGCTGGAATGGCGATCAAGGCGTACTTGACGAAGACTTCGTCTACAGCGACGGCAGCACACAAAAGCGCATCTGGAAGCTCACTCATCTGGGCGACGGCCGCTTCAGCGGTCAGGCTGACGATGTCATCGGCACCGCACAAGGCAACACGCGCGGCAATGCTTTCAACTGGCGTTACACACTGGCCTTGCCGGTCAGCGGACAAACATGGCATGTCCAGTTTGACGACTGGATGTATTTGATTAATGAGCGGGTGATGTTGAACAAAACGGCCATGTCCAAGTTCGGCATTTTTCTGGGCGAAGTCACCTTGTCTTTCACCAAACGCGCTTGAACCGCATGGCCTTTTTCACCCCGTTCAACCCGACACTAATAAACTGGCACGGGCGCAGCGTCTGGCTGGTCGGTGCTTCCAGCGGCATAGGTCTGGCTTGCGCCCAGACGCTGCACGCCGCCGGTGCACGCGTGTGCGTATCGGCGCGACAGGCCTCTTTATTGCAGGACTTCACGGCCATGCACCCGGGATCTCTGACCATGCCCCTGGATGTAACAGATGCCAAGGCGCTCAAGCAAGCCGCCGCTTCACTGCAGGCTCAGCACGGTCTGGACGTCGTTATTTATTGCGCCGGGTTTTACAAAGCTGAAACAGCCGCTTCTTTTGATCTGGGCAGCATGCAAACACATTTGAACGTGAATTACACCGGTGCACTGCTGCTGGACGTGGTCCTGCCGGTTCTGCTGGCACTGGGTCGCGGCCACATCAGCCTAGTGTCGAGTGTGGCCGGTTACAGAGGCCTGCCCAACAGCTTGGCCTACGGCCCCACCAAAGCCGCACTCACCCATCTGGCTGAAGTTCTGTACCTGAACTTGCAAGACCGGGGCATCGGTGTAAGCGTGGTGCACCCGGGCTTTGTCGCCACACCATTGACCGCGCAAAACAACTTTCACATGCCTGCACTCACTTCACCCGCTCAGGCCGCGCAAGCCATGTTG
>SHXP01000152.1 GCA_009693225.1 Limnohabitans sp.
AATGGGCCAAAGAGGCAAGAAAAAGCCGCAATTGGGCTGGGGAAACGGCTAAAACCCGGAAAAACGCGATTAAGATACGAAAAATAGAAACTGCGGCGATCTGGCAGGGAATGCTCTGTTTTAAACAAGATTTATAGAACTGCCCTTATATCCATTTTTTATCGCACGTGCTTGCCAGCGTGCTGGTATTTATCGCCACCCTTGGCTTCAGCATAGGCATATTGAAAAATCTGTTTAACTGGGATTTAAATCTGCAACTCGGTTTGTTCATGATTTTGAACATCACCACCGGTTTTTTATTGTTCAGCCATATTTTGAAGCTGATGGCCCTGCCCGGCTGGTTTGCCAAATACATCAACTGCATTCCCATCGTCAATCTGCTGTTTCTGGTCTGGTTCATCTTCAGTCACTCGCAAACCGCCTGGTTGTGCTCCACCGTGTTCGGCATGGCTGCCTGTCTCGTCTATGGCGCCGCATTTTTACGGTTTTTTGACAAGACATTGCCTGAGCAATGAGTGCTGGCGGTGTTTTCATCCATGATCTTTCTGCTGCTGTTGCTGCTGCTGATGGCCTTATTGGGTTTGTTGCCGTTTTCCAGCGGAGTGCTGCAGCCCAATACCCTGCGTATCGGTTTGTTACCTGTGATCTTCGGTTTGATCTTCTGGTTTTATGAAGTGGTCAAACGCGAACGCTTATCGGCCATCGAAATAGAAAAAGTCGCTGAAGCCCGGACTTTCTCGAAAGACCTGAACCGTCGCAAAGCTTATGAAGGCTTCATGGGCATGCTGGTGCATGAAATCAAGACACCTTTGTCCATCATTCAAATTGCCTCGATTTCCCTGGGACGCCGTTTTACCCAGGCCTCCAATGAATCCATGCGCATCATGCACATAGACAAGGCAGTCAATGACATCAATGACATCAATGACATCAATGACATTTTGAACAAATGCGTTCAAGTCCCGGACATTAAAAACAACACGGTGTTTGTCGACAAAAGCCAGATCAATGTGGATGAACTGGTGAGTGAATTGCAGGGATTGTTCAAGTCGACACAAATCGATTGGCAATGGATGCCGAGTTTGCAGGTATTCACCGACTACATACTGTTGCGCACTATTTTGTCCAACCTGCTGTCCAACGCCATCAAATATGCCGACAGCCAGCAAGCCATCGTCTTTCGCTGTGATGAATCAAGCAACGCGGACCAGACC
This sequence comes from Limnohabitans sp., assembly GCA_009693225.1. Classification (GTDB taxonomy): domain Bacteria; phylum Pseudomonadota; class Gammaproteobacteria; order Burkholderiales; family Burkholderiaceae_C; genus Limnohabitans. The sequence continues at coordinate 1,215 of SHXP01000152.1, forward strand.
CTTCTGAGGTTTGCCGTCAGCAACGCGCTGGGGTCTGCGGGCGCACCCGATCCAGCTCAGGTGTTTGAGCGTTATTACCGTGTGGCAGCCGCACCGGTGGTCAGCCCGGCACCGGCCTGGGGTTGTGGCTGTTGCAGCAGATCGCCAAGGTAATTGGCACCGACATACGCATGGAGTTGGAGAAAAACCGCATCTATTTTCATCTTTCATTCAGTGCAACACCATGAACGGCAAAACCATCTCTGTGCTGCTGGTTGAAGACAATATCACCTTGCGTGAAGAATTGTCGGTTTTTTCGGGCCGAGTCTTTTGATGTGCGTATGGCCGGCGACGGCCAGGAAATGGACCTGATGATTGAACAGCGCCTGCCCGACATCATCCTCAGCGCCCGAGTGCGCAGTTCTGACCGCAAGGACGGCTACGAATCCGGCGCTGACATTTACCTGACCAAGCCGACCAACCCGATCGAACTGGTCAGCGTGATTCAGAATTTATACGGCAGGCTCAAGCCTGACCCCTCGCGGGCGCCCTGGCAGCTGGATTCGGTCAAAAACGCCGTTATCACGCCTGACGGCGTCCAAGTCCGGAACGCCGGACTGGAAACCCTGCTGCTCAAAGAGTTGATCTTGCACGGCCGTTTTGCCACCCATGATGATTTGATCGATCATGTCGGTAACCCGGACAAGGACGAGCAGGCCAATAAATTGCGCATCGAAGTGCTGATCAGCCGATTACGTAAAAAACTCAGTCCCCATATCGAGCCAGCTTTGTTCATCAATGTGCTGAGCGGCAAAGGCTATCAGCTGAAGATTGCCGTGGAGGTGAAAAACCTGGCCCCAGCCAAGAACATCAGATAGTTCAACCGGGCTGCCAAGCCTTTTTACTGCCTAAAATCGCTGTTTACCTTTTCGCTAGGAGCCCGCATGGGACGCACGCTTTACGACAAGATCTGGGACGAGCACGTTGTCCACACGGAAGAAGACGGCACCTCGGTGCTTTACATTGACAGGCACCTGGTGCACGAAGTCACCAGCCCGCAAGCCTACGAAGGATTGCGCGTGGCCAAGCGCCCGGTCTGGCGCATCAGTTCTGTGGTTGCCACCGCCGACCACAATACCCCGACCACCGGCTGGGAGCTCGGCTACGACGGCATCACCGACCCGATCAGCAAGGCGCAAATCACCACACTTGACGACAATATGCGTGAGTTCGGCGCGGCCGCCTACTTTCCCTTTCTGTCCAAGCGCCAGGGTATCGTTCACGTCATCGGCCCTGAGAACGGCGCCACCCTGCCCGGCATGACCGTGGTCTGCGGCGACTCGCACACCTCCACCCACGGCGCTTTCGGTGCACTCGCCCACGGTATCGGCACCTCCGAGGTCGAGCACGTGCTAGCCACCCAAACCCTGCTGGCCAAAAAAGCCAAGAATATGCTGGTGCAAGTCGACGGCCAGGCCGCCAAAGGCATCACTGCCAAGGACATCGTGCTGGCCATCATCGGGCGCATAGGCACCGCAGGCGGCACCGGCTACACTATCGAATTTGGCGGCGGCGCAATCCGGTCGCTCAGCATGGAAGGGCGCATGACATTGTGCAACATGGCCATCGAAGCCGGTGCGCGCGCCGGCCTGGTTGCCGTCGATGAAAAAACCATTGCTTATGTGAAAGGCCGGCCTATGGCCCCCGGCACCGACCGCGTCAGCGGCAAATTCACTGGCGGTGTGGAATGGGACCAGGCTGTGGCTTACTGGCAGACATTGCACTCAGACCCGGACGCGCATTTCGACACAGTCGTCACGCTCGACGCTGCACAGATCGCGCCGCAAGTCACCTGGGGCACCTCGCCTGAGATGGTTTTGTCCGTGCTGGACAAAGTGCCCGACCCGGACAGGGAAAAAGACGCCAACAAACGCGACGCCATCGAGCGAGCGCTGGCCTATATGGGACTGCAACCCGGCAAGGCCTTGAACGATGTGTATATCGACAAGGTGTTCATCGGTTCATGTACCAACAGCCGCATCGAAGACATGCGCGAGGCTGCGGCTATTGTTAAGCACCTGGGTCAAAAAGTCGCTTCCAACGTGAAGCTGGCCATGGTGGTGCCCGGCTCCGGGCTGGTGAAAGCGCAGGCGGAAAGCGAAGGTTTGCACGAGATATTTAAGGCCGCCGGTTTTGAATGGCGCGAACCCGGCTGCTCGATGTGCCTGGCCATGAACGCCGACAAACTTGAACCCGGCGAACGCTGCGCCTCGACCAGCAACCGTAACTTTGAAGGCCGCCAGGGCAACGGCGGACGAACCCACCTGGTCAGCCCGGCCATGGCCGCAGCTGCTGCGATCCACGGTCACTTTGTTGATGTGCGACAGTTCAGTGTTTGATTTTTTATCAGATGAAACAGCAGCAAAAAATTTTAATCGCTTTGCTCTGCGGGAAGCGGGATCACAATATCAGCTTTGCTGCGCTGGTTCAAATGCTGGAAAATTTGGCTTTCAGTTGCAGAATCAAAGGATCTCACCATATTTTTTACAAAAGTGATGTTGATGAAATTCTCAATCTGCAACCCATCGGCCATTTGGGCTAAAGCGTATCAGGTTAAACAAGTCAGGGAAGTCTTGCTGAAGTATCAATTAGCCAAAGGAGTAGTTAGCGATGAATAGCAAATATAAAATCATCATTTACTGGAGCAACGCAGACAATTGCTTTATCGCCGAAGTCCCTGAACTGGCGGGATGCAAGGCTGATGGCGACAGCTACGCCAATGCACTTGCCAATGCCCAGACCATCATTGATTAGTGGATTGAAACTGCCCAGCTCAATCAGCGCGTCATTCCTCAAACCAAAGGGCGTTTGCTCTTTGCGTGAATCACACAAAATACAAGCATGCAAAAATTCACTCTACACCAAGGCCTGGTCGCTCCGATGGACCGCGAGAACGTCGACACCGACGCCATCATTCCCAAGCAATTTTTGAAGTCCATCAAAAAAACCGGCTTCGGCCCCAATCTGTTTGACGAATGGCGTTACCTGGACAAAGGCGAACCGGGCCAGGACCCGGCCAGCCGCCGGCCAAACCCTGACTTTGTGCTGAACCAGGCGCGCTACAGCGACTCCTCGATTTTGCTGGCACGGAAAAACTTCGGTTGCGGTTCGTCGCGCGAGCACGCCCCATGGGCCTTGGACCAGTACGGTTTCAGGGCCATCATCGCGCCGAGCTTTGCTGATATTTTTTTCAACAACTGTTTCAAAAACGGCTTGTTGCCCATCGTGCTGCCCGAGGCCACGGTAGCCAGGCTCTTTAACGACTGCCTGGCCTTCCCCGGCTACCAACTCAGCGTGGACTTACAGCGCCAGGTCGTCATTCAACCGCAAGGCGAAGAGCTGCCGTTTGAAGTGCAGGCGTTTCGCAAGTATTGCCTGATCAACGGTCTAGACGATATCGGCCTGACCTTGAAACACGCCGACAAAATACGTGCCTTCGAGGCCGCCCGCTTGACCGCCAAGCCTTGGCTGGCTCACACATTGACAGAAAGCAAAGCATGAAAATCGCAGTTCTCCCCGGCGACGGCATAGGCACAGAAATCGTTGCAGAAGCCGTCAAGGTTTTGCAGGCCATAGACCTCAAGTTTGACATGGAAACCGCACTGGTCGGCGGCGCTGCCTACGATGCACACGGCCACCCGTTGCCTGAGTCCACCTTAAAGCTGGCCATGCACTCGGACGCGGTGTTGTTCGGCGCGGTCGGCGACTGGAAGTACGACACCCTGGACCGACCCTTGAGGCCCGAGCAAGCCATTCTGGGTTTGCGCAAAAACATGGGTTTGTTCGCCAACTTCCGTCCCGCCATTTGTTACAAAGAGCTGGTGAACGCGTCCAGCCTCAAACCCGAGCTGATCGCCGAGCTTGACATACTCATCATCCGCGAATTGACCGGCGATATTTACTTCGGCCAGCCGCGCGGCAGGCGTGTCTCACCCGACGGCGCGTTCGCCGGTGCCGAGGAAGCTTTTGACACCATGCGCTATACCCGCCCCGAGGTCGAGCGCATCGCCCGCGTCGCATTTGAAGCAGCCCGCAAACGCAGCAAGCGTGTCACCAGCGTGGACAAAGCCAATGTGCTGGAGACGTTTCAGTTCTGGAAAGACATCGTCACCGAGGTGCACAAAGACTACCCTGACGTTGCGCTCGACCATATGTACGTGGACAACGCAGCCATGCAACTGGTGAAAGAACCCAAGCGTTTTGACGTGGTGGTCACAGGCAATATGTTTGGCGACATTTTGAGCGACGAAGCCTCTATGTTGACCGGCTCGATCGGCATGCTGCCTTCGGCTTCTTTGAACGCCAGCCGCCAGGGCTTGTACGAACCCAGCCACGGTAGTGCGCCCGATATCGCAGGCAAAGGGGTGGCCAACCCGCTGGGCACCATCCTGAGCGCCGCCATGATGCTGCGTTTTTCATTGAACCAGGAAGAAGCCGCAGTGCGGATTGAAAATGCAGTGAAAAAAGTATTGGCGCAGGGATTTCGCACCGGCGACATCTACAGCGAAGGCACCACCCGCGTGGGCACGCTCGAGATGGGCGACGCGGTGGTCAAAGCTTTGTAAACACG
>SHXP01000153.1 GCA_009693225.1 Limnohabitans sp.
CTAAGAAGCACCAACCCGGAAATTAAAAATTCAAAGTCCGCTTGTCGACAGCCAGGGCTGCCTCTTTGGTGGATTCGCTCAGCGAGGGATGCGCATGGCAAATGCGCGCAATGTCTTCGGCGCTGGCTTTGAAGGCCATCGCCACTGTCGCTTCAGAGATCAACTCGCTGGCCTGCGGACCGATGATGTGCACACTGAGTATTTCGTCGGTGCGCGCATCAGCCAGCATCTTGACCATGCCGGTGGTGTCTCCCAAAGCGCGTGCCCGGCCGTTTGCCAGGAAAGGGAATGTGCCGGATTTGTAAGCAACGCCATCCGCCTTGAGTTGTTGCTCGGTGCGTCCGACCCAGGCGATTTCGGGGCTGGTGTAAATCACCCAGGGCACCAGATTGAAATCCACATGACCGTGTTGACCGGCAATGCGCTCGGCCACTGCCACGCCCTCTTCCTCGGCCTTGTGCGCCAGCATGGGACCGCGTACCACATCGCCTACTGCCCAGATGCTGGGCACGGCGGTTTTGCAATCGGCATCGACCACGATGGCCCCGCGCTCATCCAGTGGTAAGCCCACTGCCTCGCCATTCAATCCCGTGGTGTTCGGCACCCTGCCTATGCTGATGATCAGCTTGTCTGCATCCAGCGTCTGCGCTTCGCCTTTGGCGTTGGTGTAATTCACGCTGACGCCTTTTTTGCTGCTTTTGATGTCACCGACTTTGACGCCGAGTTGAATATTCAGGCCTTGCTTGTCAAAAATCTTTTTGGCTTCTTTGGCGATCTGCTCATCCACGGCGCCGAGGAAAGCCGGCAGTCCTTCCAGAATTGTGACCTCAGCGCCCAGACGACGCCAAACCGAGCCCATCTCCAGGCCGATGACGCCTGAACCTATGAGCGCGAGTTTTTTCGGCACTGCACCTATGCGCAAAGCACCATCATTGGAAAGAATGTTTTCTTCATCAAACGGCACGTCGGGTAATGCGCGTGCGCTGGAGCCGGTGGCAATGATGATGTGCCTGGCAGTCAACGAGTCTTCGGTTTTGCCGGACACCTTGATTTCATAACCCGCCTCGGACTTACTGGCGAAGCTGCCGCGGCCGTGGAAAAACGTGACCTTGTTTTTCTTGAAGAGGTAAAGAATCCCCTCGTTGTTTTGCTTGACCACCGTGTCTTTGCGGGCGAGCATGCGGGCCACATCCATCTTGACGCCGGTGGCACTGATGCCGTGTTCAGCGAAATGGTGATTCGCCCGCTCGAAATGTTCAGAGGATTGCAACAAGGCTTTGGACGGGATGCAACCCACGTTGGTGCAGGTGCCGCCGGGTGCCGGGCCGCCGCCGGCGTTCTGCCATTCGTCTATACAGGCGACATTCATGCCGAGTTGGGCTGCGCGAATTGCTGCGATGTAGCCGCCGGGACCTGCGCCGATGACGATAACGTCAAATGGTTTGCTCATGGTTTTATTCTTTTTCAAATATCAAACAACAATCGCGCCGGCTCTTCCAACGCCTCTTTCATGGCCACCAGACCCAGCACTGCCTCGCGGCCATCGATGATGCGGTGGTCGTAGGACATGGCGAAATAGTTCATCGGACGTACCACCACTTGCCCGTTTTCCACCACCGCGCGGTCTTTGGTGGCGTGCACGCCGAGAATGGCTGATTGTGGCGGGTTGATGATGGGTGTGGACAACATGGAGCCGAACACACCGCCATTGCTGATCGAGAAGGTGCCGCCGGTCATTTCTTCGATGCCGAGTTTGCCGTCGCGTGCCTTGACACCGTATTCTGCGATCTTCTTTTCAATGTCGGCAAAACTCATCTGGTCGGCATTGCGCAAAATCGGAACCACCAGACCGCGCGGCGAACCGACGGCAATACCGATGTCGAAATAACCGTGGTAAATGATGTCGTTACCGTCCACCGAGGCGTTGAGCACCGGGTATTTTTTCAAGGCATGTACCGCAGCTTTGACAAAGAAACTCATGAAGCCGATCTTGACGCCGTGTTCTTTCTCGAACTTTTCCTGGAACCGCTTGCGCATTTCCATCACGGGCGCCATGTTGATTTCGTTGAACGTCGTGAGGATGGCGTTGGTGGATTGCGATTGCAGCAAACGCTCGGCCACGCGGGCACGCAAGCGGCTCATGGGCACGCGTTGCTCGGGGCGTTGGCCCAGGTTGACCGACGGGCCATCGACTTGCGGCAACACTTTGACGGGCACACCTGTGGTTATGGCCGCAGGCGCCGGTTTGACCCCGGCAGCCACTGCGCCCAAGACATCGCCTTTGGTGACACGACCGTCCTTGCCGGTACCTGTCACCGAACCTGCGGCAAGCTGGTTGTCCGCCATCAGTTTGGCAGCGGCAGGCATCACCACATCTGCTTTAGAAGCGGTAGCGGCAGCAGGTGCAGGCTGAGCCGGGGAAGCGGATTTTGCAGCAGCAGGCACCGAACTTACAGATGCAGTTGCAGCCGTATCAATGCGGGCGATCAGCTGATCAGCCTGGACCGTACTGTCGTCGGCACACAGTATTTCAACAAGAACGCCAGCAGAAGGCGCTGGCACTTCAAGCACGACTTTGTCAGTCTCGACATCGATAAGGATTTCGTCGGCGCTGACAGCTTCGCCGACCTTCTTTTTCCATTGCAACAAAGTGGCTTCGGCCACAGACTCGGACAACTGGGGGACTTTAACTTCTACGATAGACATGTCGAATTCCTGAATAAATGATTGACGCAAAGCCGGCGCTGAAAAGCGCTATAGCTCATTTGGTTACAATGAAACCTTTGAGACGGCCGAACGCGCCATCGACCAGGGCTTTCTGCTGCTCCTGGTGCAAGTGCGAATAACCGACAGCGGGCGAGGCCGAAGCGGCCCGGCCGCTGTAACCCAGTTTCTGGCCGGCGGCCATGTTTTCAAACAGGTAATGCTGCACAAAGAACCAGGCACCCTGGTTTTGCGGCTCGTCCTGACACCAGACCACCTCAGTGACATTCGGGTATTTTTTCAACTCGGCGGCAAACACTTTATGCGGGAACGGGTAGAGCTGTTCGAGCCGCAATAACACTGTGTCGTCGTTGCCGCCCTCTTCACGCTTTTTCGACAAGTCGTAGTAAACCTTGCCCGAGCACATCACAATACGTTTGATCTTGTCAGCCTTGACGTCTTTCACCTCAGGGATGATGGTCTGGAAGCCGCCCTTGGTGAACTCGGAAACAGGCGAAGCGGCATCTTTGTGGCGCAACAAGGACTTGGGCGTGAAGATGATCAGCGGTTTGCGCAGATTGCGGACCATCTGGCGGCGCAGCACGTGAAAGATCTGGCTGGCGGTGGTCGGCTGCACGATTTGCATATTGGTGTCAGCGGCGAGTTGCATGAAACGCTCGACCCGCGCTGAACTGTGTTCCGGCCCCTGGCCTTCATAGCCATGGGGCAGCATCAACGTGATGCCGTTGACACGGCCCCATTTCACTTCGCCGGAGGCAATGAACTGGTCAATCACCACTTGTGCGCCGTTAGTGAAATCGCCGAACTGCGCTTCCCAGATCACCAGGCTATTCGGGTCGTTGGAGGCATATCCGTATTCAAAGCCCAATACCGCTTCTTCGGAAAGAATGGAGTCTATGACGGTGAAAGGAGCCTGGTTGTCTGCCGCGTTTTGTAAAGGTATGTAGGTGCCGGTGTCCCATTTTTCACGGTTTTGATCATGAATGACCGCATGGCGATGGGTGAACGTGCCGCGTCCGGAATCCTCTCCTGAAAGACGCACAGGAAAACCGCTAGCCACGAGCGAGGCAAACGCCATGTGTTCACCCATGCCCCAGTCCACCGGCAGATCGCCGCGACCCATGGCAGCGCGATCGTACAGCACTTTCTTTACCAGCGAATGCGGTGTCACACCGGCGGGCAAGGTGGTGATGCGTTCGGCCAGTCTCTTCCACTCTGCCATGGGAATGGCTGTGTCGGCAGAGTCAGTCCATTTCTTGCCTATAAAAGGCCGCCAATCCACCGTGAATTTGGTCTTGAAATTGGTCAACACAGGCTCTGACGTATTTTTGCCTGCATCCAGCGCGGCGCGGAAGGTTTTCACCATGTCATCGCCCAGGGTATCGCCCATTCCCTGGGCACTCAGACGTTCCGCGTACAACCTGCGGGTACCGAGGTGAGCCGCAATCTTTTTGTACATCAAAGGCTGCGTCAGGCTGGGCGTGTCCTGCTCATTGTGGCCGAGCTTGCGATAACAGGTGATGTCCACCACCACGTCCTGGCGGAAGGTCATGCGGTATTCGAGCGCCAGTTGAGTTGCCAGAACGACTGCCTCAGGATCATCAGCATTCACATGTAACACCGGTGCTTCAACCATTTTGACAATATCAGTGCAAAACGCCGAAGAGCGCATGTCACGTGGATCTGAGGTGGTGAAACCGATCTGGTTGTTGATGATGATGTGTACCGTTCCGCCCGTGGTGTAACCCCGGGTTTGGGCCAGTGCCAGTGTTTCCTGATTGACACCTTGTCCGCCGAAAGCCGCATCCCCGTGCACCAGCACCGGCAATACCTGTGAACCATGGGGATCACCGCGCCGGTCCATGCGTGAACGCACCGAGCCTTCGACCACCGGATTGACGATTTCCAGATGCGAGGGGTTGAAAGCCAGCGATAAATGCACGGGCCCGCCCGGGCTGGACACATCCGAGCTGAAGCCCTGGTGGTATTTGACGTCACCGGCCGGCAGTTCCTCGGGGGCGGTATGGTCAAACTCGGCAAACAAGTCCTTGGGCATCTTGCCCATGATGTTGACCAGCACATTCAAACGTCCACGATGGGCCATGCCGATCACGACTTCCTGCACGCCTTGAGAGCCGGCAGCTTGAATCAATTCATCCATGGCTGCGATAAAACTCTCTCCGCCCTCGAGCGAAAAACGTTTCTGGCCGACGTATTTGGTATGCAGATAACGCTCCAGGCCCTCAGCAGCTGTCAGTCTGTCAAGAATGTGTTTTTTCTTCTCCGCCAGGAATTGCGGGTGACTGCGGATACCTTCGAGTTTTTGTTGCCACCAGCGTTTTTGCCGCATGTCGGTGGTGTACATGTACTCCGCACCCAGCGTGCCGCAATAGGTCTGGCGCAAAGCATTGAGCAGTTCACGCAGACTCATGCGGTCTTTGCCGAAGAAGGTGTTGCTGGTGTCGAATACGGTTTCCTGGTCGGCATCGGTAAAACCGTAAAACGCGGGTTCAAGTTCGGGAATATCAGGCCGGCTGGTGCGTTGCAGCGGATCAAGATTGGCCCACAACTGCCCGACGTTGCGGTAAGCCGCGATCAACTGTTGAACCGCCGTGCGCTTGCGGCCCATTTCCTGGTCGGCGCTGGCCATGACCACACGGGTACCGCCCTGCTTGGCACGCTCGGCAAACGCATTGATCACCGGCAGGTGCGGCACATCTTTGCTTTGACTGCCGTCACCAGCGGGCACGTGTTGAAGCGCGTCAAAGTACTGGCGCCAGGAGTCGGGTACGCTGCCGGGGTTGAGGATATAGTTTTCATACATCTCTTCGACATAGGGGGCGTTGCCGCCGAAGAGATAGGTGTTGCCTGCGTAGGCTTGGTAGACGGACGAACCCGTCTGCGGTGAATCGCTCATTGCTGACCTCCGTTTCCCTGCAGGAAACATTAGTTTGGTTGAAAAACCCTCCGCGACACGGCTGTACCGGTTGGCGGATACGACCGGCGCCTTGGATAACGCCGGTATGTAGGATCATTGTGCCACTAAGAGGCAAACAGCATACTTACAACTTTTTAAGCGCAGGGTGACACATTTG
>SHXP01000154.1 GCA_009693225.1 Limnohabitans sp.
GGGGGCGCGAGTTCATAGTTGAATTTGGCTTTGAAGTCTTTGCGCAAAGCTGCATCAGCAAAAATATCCTTGCGGTAGTACATGATGAACACATCGCCGTCATCAGGAAATCCGTAGATCTTGCCGTTGACCTTCATCTGGTTGTCACGGTAGGTGGGCGCGATTTTTTGCAGTTCATCACGGAACGCATACTTGTCAACCATGCTGTCAAGCGGTTCAAGTGCACCGGCTTGCACCAGATCCGGCATCCAGGAAGGGATCACGTTCAATGCGTCATAGGCTCCTGTACCGGCGCGGTATTCCTGCATGATTTTTGTAAACATCTCAGCGGTAGGTACCTCAACCACATTGATTTTGCAACTGGTCAATTTTTCCCACATCGGACCAGAGAAGTTTTTCGGATCCAGCGATTGCAGACCGGCCTCCCATACGATGGTGATGGTCTTGCCGTTACACATTTTCTTGGCTGCATCAACGGCGCGCTGTGCAGCACTTTGCGCATTGACACTACCACTGGCCAGCAGCAAGGCCGAGGCCAGTGCTGTCAGACAACTCTGGTGCAGTTTCTTTAAACGAAAATTCACATTGATCTCCTTCATGTGATTGTGGTTGGGAAATTGAAAAAATCTGACAGCGAAACAGATCTGCCGTTCAAACTTGAAATCTGTACAAGATAAGAGTTATTGGTAACCTCCTTTGGCATTCAGACTTTGACAATCGACAAGGGCAGGCGACCGTTGGCAAATTCAACAAGGCACCCCAGTCCTTCACGGGCAATGTGATCAAAACATTCATCGGTCCAGCACAGCGAATGCGGGGTTAAAAGTACGTTGTCCATTGACAGCAAAGGATTGTCATTTGACACCGGTTCCTGTTCGAACACGTCAAGACCCGCACCGGCGATCGCACCGGTTTGCAGAGCATGTATCAACGCTGACTCATCAACCACCGGACCACGGGCCATGTTGATGAGAAAAGCCTGTTTTTTCATCAGCGACAAACGTTGTGCGTTCAGAAAGTGCCGGGTCTGTGAATTCAGAATCAGACAGCAAACGACAAAATCACTTTGAGACAGCAGCGTTTCTGTGCTGACGTGATCCGCGCCCAGGGACTCGATAAGCGGGGTTGCAACATGGGGGTCAGACGCCAGCATGCGCCATCCGAAAGGCTTGGCAAGCGCCAGCAATTCCTTGCCGATGCCTCCCGCACCGATGACACCGAGGGTGCGGGTGGTCAAACCCAGGCCCATGTGGCTGGTACGTTCATGCCAGCGGCCTTCTCTGGTCAATTTGTCTTTGACCATCAATCGCCCGGTCAGCGCGAAAATATAAGTGAGTGCGGCAACTGCAACCGGCCGCCGCACAGCCACAGGCGTATTGGTGGTGATGACGCTTTTATCGGCCAATGCCTTGACGTCGACCGAGTCGTAGCCGACCCCGTGCCGTGAAACAATTTTCACCCTGCAATCCGGGCGTGCAACAGAGCGGGCGGTGACCTGAGGACTGTTGATATACAAGCCGTCGTAAGCCGACATGATGTCCGGTGTGATTTCACTGACAGATTCGCGCAGAAACTCGTATTCGATACCGGGCTCGCGGTCGAGCAATTCCATGGGGCCCGGTCCGAATGTGGGTCGGCCGCCTACGTCGAGCAGGTCTTTGGACAAACCGATTTTGAAGGCCATGCTCAGCCCCGCTTTTCAATGTGTTGAATCATGTTGCTGAAACCTTGCTGCAGCACGGCAGTGTCAGGACCGGTGGCGATCATGGTGTAGCCCATGGCCATGACCTTGTCGGCCCAGGCGGCATCGCTGGCCAAGAAGCCAGCAATTTTGCCGTGTTGTTTGGCGACATCTGCAATTCTTTGCATGGCCGAAAGAAACAAGGGGTGATCAAACTGACCGGCAATACCCATGAAATTGGATAGGTCGAAATGGCCGACCCACAGCACATCAATACCTTGCACGGCGGCAATCGCGTCGACTTGTTCGAGACCCCGCTCAGTTTCAATCTGCGCGATGACCAGATTACGGTTATGGAAGTCACGCATTTTTTTACCTATGTCGCCGCCTTTGTAGTCGCATTGCGCAAAGCCGAAAGCAGCGCCGCGCCGGCCCAACGGCGGGTAGCAGCAGGCTTGCGCAATCCGTGCAGCCTGCTCGGCCGATTCGACCATGGGAATCATCACACCCTGAGCGCCGATATCCAGGGCCCTGGCCAGCCAGGTGTATTCGCCGACCGGTACCCTGACCATCGGAGCAATAGGCAAGCCCCGGCAGGAGGCAAACAGCCATTTCAGGGACTCAAAGCCCAGGCCGGTGTGCTCCATGTCATAAATCACGTACTTTGCACCTGCGTTGTGCAAAATGCTGGATAAACCCGGGGAGAAAAATTCGAACGCCATGGCACCGGCGACAACTTGGCCGGACATGATGGATTGCTTGAGGTCGAAAGACATGCTTGATTGATTTGGGAATGGGTCAGAATAACCAGCAAAGTTCTGACTGTATTTAGGTGTAATTACTAGGAAAATATATGTTTGCCAAGTTGAGTATATTTGATGAAGTTCTCGTCACGGCTACTGAGGAATTACAACTATTGCGCCCGCTGTTATCATGTGCCGGTCGGAAAAAACATGCTGTTATGCCTTTATTTACCGGTGATCTTTCGCATTGATTTATATCAAAACTATGAAAAACCCTGCCCGGCATGATGTAGACAAGTCGAGTGTGATCTTTGAAGGCAAGTTTTCATGAAGTGGGCAGTGATTTCCTTGTGGCTGGTAGCCATCTTGTACGGGCACTACCGGGGTCGGGTTAGGGTTTCCTGGCAAAAAGTATTTCTGGACCACTCGGCCGTGCTGGCACCGGTCAATGCCTTGATGGTGCTTTTTTCAAAAGTGACCACCAGACCTTATGTACCGTTGAATCAACTCCCTGAATTGCAAAAGTTGCAAGATAACTGGAAGGTATTTCGTGACGAGGCCTTGCATTTGTCCGAATTGCAACGCATCAAGGTACCGGATAAACACGATGACATGGGCTTCAATTCTTTTTTCAAATACGGATGGAAGCGCTTTTATTTGAAATGGTACGACGCTGCCCATCCTTCCGCGGTTGAGTTGTGTCCGCAAAGTGTGGCTATTTTGAAAAGTATTCCCAGTATCAAGGCGGCCATGTTTGCCGAGTTGCCGCCGGGCGGTCAACTTAACCGGCATCGCGATCCTTATGCCGGTTCGCTTCGTTATCACCTCGGTCTGGTGACGCCTAATGATGATGCGTGTTACATCGATGTCGACGGTGAGCGTCACAGTTGGCGCGACGGGCAGGGGATGGTGTTTGATGAAACCTATATCCACGAGGCCTATAACAAGACGGCGCATAACCGTATCATTTTGTTTTGCGATGTGGAGCGCCCCTCCAGAATGGCATGGGTAGCCGCGTTGAACCGCTGGTTCAGCAGGGTGGTGATGTCAGCGGCGAGTTCGCCGAATGATGCCGGAGACCAGACCGGTGCGATCAATAAATTGACGCATTTACATTTTGTGGTGGACGAAAAACGCAAGGCATTCAAAAACCGGAACCGCAAGGTATACAAACTGACCAAATACAGTTTGATTGCACTGATAGTGCTGGGCATCATTTACCTTTGAGCGGTCGCGCCGGCTTTTGCGTGCTGCCTTGAAGACACGCTTTGGCCGACCGATCCGGTGCGGTTTTTTTCTGCGCTTTCGCTCGAAAAAAACGCCCCTCGGATCGGCCTGAGCCGATGTATCTGGTTTTATGAGGATTGCTTTCTTTGTGATTTTTTATGTTTTCGATCCACAGAAATTCAGTCGTAGAAATCTCAATGGACAGCATCAATGCAGTCGGGGTAAATCTGTGAACGGACAAACGACATGGCGGGCGGGCCAACGCGAACATTGGCGCGCAGCGGCAGTGAGCGGCGACCGTCCCGGCATGTCGTGAACACTTCACATCTTTGAAACGCAAAGACTAAAGAGCCGGCATCGCTTGAAAAGCAGGCCATCAAGCTGTTACGGATAAGGAAGTCAGGTCTTGTGCAGGGCCTGCTCAATGTCCCAGATGATGTCGTCCAGCGTCTCAAGCCCGACACTCAAACGGATCAAATCCGGTGGCACACCGGCGGCAATCTGCTGTTCTTCCGACAGTTGACGGTGGGTGGTAGAAGCAGGATGAATCACCAGACTCTTGGCGTCGCCGATGTTCGCCAGGTGCGATAAAAACTGTACGTTCTCGATGAAAGTCTGACCTGCGGCCGCTCCACCCTTGACGCCGAAGGACAGCACGGCCCCGGCGCCGCGCGGCAGGTATTTCTTGGCGAGTTCATGGTCCGGATGGTCGGCCAGACCCGGGTAGTTCACCCAGGCCACCTTGGGGTGTTTTTGCAAATGTTTCGCAACCGACAAGGCATTGCTGCAATGACGGTCCATGCGCAAAGACAAGGTTTCTACACCTTGCAGCAGCAAAAACGCATTGAAAGGGGAGAGCACCGGACCGAAGGTGCGCATGCCTTCCATGCGGCATTTCATGGTGAAACCGAAATCACCGAAAGTCTCAAAAAAACGTACACCGTGGTAGCCGGGCGAGGACTCGGTCATGGTCGGGAAGCGGCCGTTGTCCCAGGGGAATTTGCCCGATTCGATAATCACGCCGCCCATGGTGGTGCCGTGACCGCCGATGAATTTGGTCGCCGAGTGAATGCTGATGGCCGTGCCCCATTTGAAGGGCTGACACAGGTAAGGGCTGGCAAAGGTGTTGTCGATTAACAGCGGTACGCCGGCCTGGTTACCGATAACGGCAACGGCTTCGATATCCAGCACATTCAAAGAAGGATTGCCCAGGGTTTCGGCATACAGCGCTTTGGTTCTGGGTGTGATGGCGCGGGCGAAATTCTCAGGATCGCAGGCATCGACAAAGATGGTTTCGATCCCCAGTTTTTTGAAATTCACACCGAGCTGGGTATGCGTGCCGCCGTACAAAGTCTTTGCCGCCACAATCTGGTCGCCGGCTTCGCAGACATTGAGCAAAGCGATCATTTGCGCGGCCATACCGCTACCGGTGGCCACTGCCGCCCGCCCGCCTTCGAGTGCCGCGATGCGTTCTTCGAGTACCGCAACCGTCGGGTTGGACAGCCTTGAATACACATTGCCGAAGGTTTGCAGGTTGAACAGACTGGCAGCGTGCTCTGCACTGTCAAACACGTAAGACGTCGTCTGGTAAATGGGAACAGCGCGGCTGCCGGTAGCGGCGTCCGGGATTTGCCCGGCGTGCAGGCTGAGCGTGTCAAAACCGAATTTGCGATCTGCCATGTTTTTACTGAGGCGGGATTTGACGTTGGGCCGAGATGACGCCGGTGTTGACACCGAACCAGCCCAGGCCGCCGAACAGGCGTGCGTGTTCGATCTTCACGCACCGGTCCATGACGACCGTCAGCCCCGCCTGTTCGGCAATGCGCCGGGCGTCTTCATTGGCCACGCCGAGTTGCAGCCACAGCACCTTGGCGCCGATGTCTGCTGCCTGTTGGGCGATCGCCGGTGTGTCAGCAGGCTTGCGGAACACATCGACAATATCCACAGGAAACGGTATGTCTGCCAGGCTGGCATAACAGGTTTCGTCCAGGATCTGCGGGTACTTGGGGTTGACCGGCACAATCCGGTAACCGTGAGCCTGCATGTACTTGGCGGCAAAGT
>SHXP01000155.1 GCA_009693225.1 Limnohabitans sp.
ACCATGCGTTTCAAGCCCACGCCGACTTGCTTGCGCGCGCCCAGGTAAGCGCCGGTCAAGGTGTCTGCGTGTTTCAACTGTGCCGGTGTGCCGTCAAACACCACCTGTCCGCCGCGCTCGCCCGGGCCCGGGCCCATGTCGACGATGCGGTCGGCCGCCAGCATCACCGCCGGGTCGTGCTCGACCACCACTAGGGTATTACCGGCGTCGCGCAGGCGCAGCATGGCCTGGGTGATGCGGTGCATGTCGCGCGGATGCAAGCCGATGCTGGGTTCGTCCAGCACAAACAAGGTGTTGACGAGCGAGGTGCCCAGCGCAGTCGTCAGGTTGATGCGCTGCACCTCGCCGCCGCTGAGGGTACGGCTTTGCCGGTCCAGACTGAGGTAACCGATGCCGACATCGCACAAATACTTCAAACGCGTGCGTATTTCTTCCAGCAGCAAATGCAGGGCCTGCTGCTCGCCCTGGGCATGCGCAGTCAGTGAAGCATCGGTGGCCATGTGGTCAAAAAACCGGCGTAAACGCTCGATCGGCAACAGCATCATGTCGTGCAGACACAGACCGGGCAAGGCTTCAAGCTGGCTACGTGACCATTGCACACCTTGCGGCATAAAACGTCTGGCCGCAGGCATGGCAAGCTCTGCGCCTTGCAAGCTGCCGATGCGCCACAACAGACTTTCGGTTTGTAAACGTGCGCCGCCGCAGGCGCCGCACAAAGTGTAGGAGCGGTACTTGGACAACAGCACCCGGATGTGCATCTTGTAGGACTTGGTTTCCAGGTGCTCGAAGAAACGCTTCACGCCATACCACTGCTGGTTCCATTTGCCGTTCCAGTTCGGCGAGCCGTGAATCACCCAGGACTGTTGCACGGCGGTCAGTTTGTACCAGGCGGTGTCGCGCGGTATGCCTGCGGTTTCCGCATGCCGCATCAAATCATCCTGGCATTCCTGCCAGGCCGGTGTTTGCATAGGCTTGATGGTACCCATGCGCAAAGTCAGTTTGTCGTTCGGAATCACCAGGCCATAGTCGACGCCGATCACTCGGCCGAAGCCTTTGCACACCGGACAGGCGCCTGCCGGTGAGTTGAAAGAAAACATGGAGGGCGCAGGCTCGCTGTAGCGCAAATCGCTGTCCGGACAATGCAGGCCGGTGGAAAATCTGAAGGCTTCGCCGTTACTGTCGGCTTGTGCGTCGACAGGCATGCGGTAAGCGGTCATGCGGCCATTGCCTCGTTGCAAGGCCAGCTCTATGGCTTCCATGGCGCGCACATGCTCGACGTTGTGCAAACGGAATCGGTCCGCCACCACGTCCAGCACTTGCCGTTTATCGTCGAGCGCAGGTTTGGCTTTGGCGGTTTTCCTGGCTGCCGCTGTTTTTTTCGCGGCAGCGGTTGTTTTGCCTGAGACCGGTGCCGCATCCGCGACATACGTCACTTCGCGTTGCGCATGGATGCGGGTGAAACCGCTGGCGCTTAGCCAGGCCTGCAGTTCATCAGACCTGGTGTTGGCAGGCAACTCCACCGGGAAAGTGATGACCCAGCGCGGGTCAGCTTCGCTCAGGCTCATCAGTTTTTTAAAAGTGCTGTCGGCGCTGTCGTGCGCTACCGCTTGTGCGGTTTGCTTGTCGAACAATTGACCGGCACGGGCAAACAACAGCTTCAAATGGTCGTTCAGCTCGGTCATGGTGCCTACCGTTGAGCGTGAACTGCGCACCGGGTTGGTCTGATCGATGGCAATGGCAGGCGGTACGCCCTCGACCCTGTCCACCGCGGGCCGGTCCATGCGGTCCAGGAACTGGCGCGCATAGGCGCTGAAGGTTTCAACGTAGCGGCGTTGACCTTCGGCGTACAAGGTGTCGAACACCAGGCTGGATTTGCCCGAACCGCTGGGACCGGTGAACACCGTCAGCTCGTTGGTACGGATGTCGATGTCTATGTTTTTGAGATTGTGCTGACGGGCACCGCGTATGCGTATAAATCCATGGCTCATACCGCCATTATTCACCGAGGTAGGCGGCCCGCACTTTCGGATCATGCAGCAGGGATTTGGCCTCGCCTTGCATGCTGATTTCGCCAGATTCCATCACATAGGCGCGTTGCGCCATTTTCAAGGCGCGGCTGGCGTTTTGCTCGACCAGCAACAGCGTCACACCGAGCG
Organism: Limnohabitans sp.; assembly: GCA_009693225.1. Classification (GTDB taxonomy): domain Bacteria; phylum Pseudomonadota; class Gammaproteobacteria; order Burkholderiales; family Burkholderiaceae_C; genus Limnohabitans. The sequence continues at coordinate 2,157 of SHXP01000155.1, forward strand.
CCGCGACCCCGGCGATCACCTCAAAAATCTTGTCCACCATGAGCGGGGACAATCCCATAGAAGGTTCGTCGAGCAACAGCAACCTGGGCCGGCTCAGCAGCGCGCGGCCCATGGCCAGCATTTGCTGCTCGCCACCGGACAAGGTGCCGGCCAGTTGCGCCCGGCGCTCCTTCAAGCGCGGAAACAGGCTGAACACACGCTCAATATCGGATTGAATACCGGCCGCATCGTTGCGCAAATAGGCACCCATTTGCAAGTTTTCAAGAATGCTCATGCGCGTGAACACGCCGCGCCCCTCGGGCACCATGACTAGTCCTTGCCTGACCAGGTCCCAGCTGCCTTGACCGCGAATGTCCTGCCCGAGGTATTCGATGCGGCCTGCGGCTGGCGTGAGCGAACCGGTGATGGCCTTCATGGTGGTGGTTTTGCCGGCGCCGTTAGAGCCGATCAGCGACACCAGTTCACCTTCGTTGACCTCGAAGCTGACACCTTTGACCGCCTGAATGCCGCCGTAGGCGACACGCAAATCCGTGACGCGGAGCAAGCTGGCCATTCAATGCCCTCCCGTGCCGAGGTAGGCTTCGATGACCTTGGGGTCGGCTTGCACCTGTGCCGGTGTGCCTTGTGCAATTTGTTTGCCGTAGTCCAACACAGTGACCGCGTCGCACAAACCCATGACCAGTTTCACATCGTGTTCGATCAGCAAAATGGTGCGGCCGTCTTTGCGTATGCGGTCTATCAATTCGCGCAACTGCACTTTTTCAGTGGCGTTCATGCCGGCCGCCGGTTCATCCAGCGCGATCAACTGCGGCTCTGTCGCCAGTGCACGGGCGATTTCAAGGCGCCGCTGATCACCATAACTGAGGGTGCGGGCTTTGTAGTCGGCCAGTTCAGCAATGCCGACATAAGCCAGCAGTTCGTGTGCGCGTTGATTTATCGCAGCTTCTTCCGCCACAAAAGCTTTGCTGCGGAAAGTCGCGCCGAGCATGCCCGAGCCGGTGCGCACATGCCGTCCGACCATGACGTTTTCAAGCGCGGTCATCTCTGCAAACAGGCGGATGTTCTGAAAGGTACGAGCAATGCCGGCCTTGGCAACTTCGTGCACGGCTGTCGGCCGGTAAGGTTTGCCCGCCAGTTCAAAACTGCCGGTGTCAGGCGTGTACAAACCGGTGATGACATTGAAAAAAGTGGTTTTACCTGCGCCGTTGGGTCCGATCAATCCGTACACCTGACAGGGTTGTATGGTCATGCCGACGTCGCTGAGCGCCTGCAAACCGCCGAAACGTTTGGAGATAGCTTGCACATTCAACACGGGGACACTCACAGGACCTCCTTGTCCGCAGGCAGCGCCTTGCCGTGTTCAGGCGAAGGCCACAAGCCGCGCGGCTGCCACAACATGATCAGAATCATTGCCAGTGCGATCAACAGCTGACGCAGAATGGCTGCATCCAGACGCCCGCCTGTCAACTCCTGCAACGGGCTGGCCACATAGCGCAGCACTTCGGGCAGCGCCGACAACAACACCGCACCCAGAATCACGCCTGGTAAATGCCCGAGGCCGCCAAGCACCACCATGGCCACAATCATCACCGACTCCATCAGGCTGAACGACTCGGGTGAGACAAAACCCTGGAACGAGGAAAACAATACACCGGCCACGCCGCCGAAGGCGGCGCCCATGCCGAACGCCATCAGTTTGAGATCGCGGGTATTCAATCCCATGGCCTTGGCGGCAATTTCATCTTCGCGAATCGCCATCCAGGCGCGGCCGATGCGCGAATGCTCCAGGCGGTAGCAAATGAGCGCACTGACCAGCACCACCAGCAAGAAAAGATAGTAATACTGCGTGACCCCCGGCAACTCGATGAAACCCAGATCCAGCTTGCGCGACAGCGGGTGCCCCATCACAGTCATCGGATCGATCTGCCCGAGTCCCTTTGGACCGTTGGTGATGTTGACCGGGTTGTCCAGGTTATTCATAAACACACGGATGATTTCGCCGAAACCCAGCGTGACAATCGCCAGATAGTCACCGCGCAACTTCAAAGTGGGAGCGCCCAGCAACACACCGAACAAGCCGGCCAGACCGGCACCGAGGGGAATCACCGCCCACAAAGGCGTGTGCAATCCTTGCGGGAACATGGCGGCGATGGCGGGAAAGGTATCGGTCAGGTGCGGCGATGACAGCAGACCGAACATATACGCTCCCAGGGCGAAAAAGGCAACAAAGCCCAGATCCAGCAAACCGGCGTAACCGACCACAATATTCAGACCCAGCGCCAGCATCACATACAGCAAAGCCATGTCGGCGATACGCACCCAGCCGTTGCCTATGGTTTGCAGCAGCAGCGGCAAGGCCAGCAGAACAAGGGCCCAAAGCGCGTAACGCAGGTAAGGGGTGGGCTGAGCGTGTTTCATGCGCTCATGCCCGGTCCGCGACACGCTCACCCAGCAGGCCTGAAGGGCGCAGGGTCAGCATAATGATCAACACCACAAAAGCAAAAATATCGGCGTAATGGCTGCCCAGAACACCGCCGGTCAAATCGCCGATATAACCCGAGGCGATCGCTTCGATCAGACCAAGCAGAATGCCACCGACCACCGCCCCGGCCAGATTGCCGATGCCGCCGAAGACCGCTGCTGTGAATGCTTTGAGGCCCGGTAGAAAGCCCATGCCGTGTTGCACCGTCCCGTAGTTAGAGGCCCACATGACCCCGGCCAGTGCCGCCAGTACTGCCCCGATGACAAAGGTGGCCGAGATCACCATATCGGGCTTGACACCCATCAAGGTGGCAACGCGCGGGTTTTCTGCAGTCGCACGCATCGCACGGCCCAGGCGAGTGCCGTTGACCAGCCACATCAGGACGGCCAGGGCAATCGCAGTGACCGCCAGAATCAGAATCTGCGTCGGTGTGATCACCGCACCGCCGACGGGAATCGGGTCGCTGGGCAGCAAGGTGGGAAAGGATTTGTAGTTCGGTTTCCAGATCACCATGGCCAGGGTCTGCAACAGGATGGACATGCCGATGGCGGTGATCAGCGGCGCCAGTTTGGGCGCGCCGCGCAAAGGGCGGTAAGCGATTTTTTCTATGGCAAAGTTCAATGCGGCTGCAACCACGGAAGCGCAAATAAGTGAAATCAACAATATCAACCAACCGGGCAGGGCGGGGGTGTATTCCTGCAACACGCCGATCACCGTCCAACTGGTTAATGCACCGACCATCAGCACTTCACCGTGGGCAAAGTTGATCAGGTTGATGATGCCGTAAACCATGGTGTAGCCAAGGGCTACCAAGGCATAAATGCTGCCGAGCACCAGGCCATTGATGATTTGTTGCAACAGGATATCGATGACGACTCTCCCCAGAGGTGCGCGATTGTAGGTAAAAAAAAGCCCTCCGCACAGGAAGGGCTTACAGATTCAGAACACTTTATCCATCAATCATTGGCATAGATGTCGACATCCTTGGTTTCCTTGATGAACAAGGTGCCGATGATGAAGGTCGCTCCTGCAATGATGATCGGGTACCACAAACCGTTGTACATA
>SHXP01000156.1 GCA_009693225.1 Limnohabitans sp.
CCAACAAATGATGAAGAAAGTGGCTCAAAACTTCAAAAAACAAGCAAATAAGGGCTTGAATTTCAGAATGTGCAATTTACCTCAGCAAAAAAGATCAACCAGGTAATGCAAACTAATTTATCGACCAATATTTCAGCAGCCTGTTAAGGGCAGTTTGTGGTCGTCGTACAGCGAGACCACGCCCTGGTAAGGCTGCTGCCCTGCACGCCTGCCCGCCGGGTCCAGCGTGATGGCGCAGCGCCCGAGATTATGTTGATTGGTCATGTCTTCAAAGGGCATGCCAGGAGTGACTTCGCCTATGGTTTTGGCGGTTGCACGCAAGCGCAAATCGGATTGCACCTCGACCACGGCGAGTTTGAGCGGCCCTTCGCCGTGAAGTTGCAGCACCAGTGCGCCGTCAAACTTGATATTGGCCTGCATCAACACGGCGGCGGCGGTTATTTCGCCCAGCAGATGCCGAACGGCTTCAGGGTAAGGACCGGTTTCGCGGTTATCTGCCCGGCGCTTCAAAATGTCCTGCCAGCTGTCTGTCAGTCGCACCAGCAGGCCGCGCACCGGCAGACCTTCAAAAATAAACTTGTGCAATTCGCTCATGCGATTTTTTTCAGTCCATTTTTAAAACGCAGCGCGTTGTTCATATAGTGTTTGGCGCTGTTGCGCAGGCCTTCGATCTGCTCGGGGGTGAGTTGGCGCACCACCTTGGCCGGTGTACCCATGATCATGCTGCCGTCGGGAAACTCCTTGCCCTCGGTGACCACCGAACCGGCACCGACCACGCAGTTGCGGCCGATACGCGCGCCGTTGAGCACCACGGCCGCTATGCCGATGAGACTTTCATCGCCGATGGTGCAGCCGTGCAACATGACCTGGTGGCCCACGGTGACATGCTTGCCCACGACAACCGGCAAGCCGTTGTCAGCGTGAATCACGGCCAGATCTTGGATATTGCTGCCCTCGCCGATGGTGATGGTTTCGGTGTCGCCGCGGATGACGGCATTGAACCAGACGCTGGTATTGGCATGCAGGCTGACCGCGCCCATGACATGCGCGCTGTCGGCGATCCAGGCGCTGGGGTGTAGATCGGGGCTGTGCTCGTCGAGCTGGTAAATGGCCATGTTCAGTGTTCCTGTGTGTTTCTACAATTGTAGGGATGGAATTACGAAGCGCTGCCCTTCAGGTATTGTGCGATGCCGACCCGCACACCCAGGTGCAGGCGGTGCAAGCGCTATGGCTTGAACGCGACCAATTGTCATTGGACACCCACAGCGTATTGGCGTCACCCGATATGCCGCTGCCCGGGCGTCCGGCAAAACCATTGCTCAAACCACCGCAACATGTCCCCTCGCGCTCGGTACACACGCCCCAGGGTCTGGCGGGGCTGGTGCACTCGATTTGCCATATTGAATTCAACGCCATCCATCTGGCGCTGGACGCGATCTGGCGCTTTCCCGGTTTGCCGCAGGCGTATTATCGCGACTGGTTGAAAGTGGCGTACGAGGAATCGACGCACTTTGAATTGCTGTGTGCCTTGCTGCGAAACATGGGCCACGGCTACGGCGACTTCGACGCGCACGACTGCCTGTGGCAGATGTGCGAGAAAACCGCAGACGATGTGATCGCCCGCATGGCGCTGGTGCCGCGCACACTGGAAGCGCGCGGGCTGGACGCGACGCCCTTGATACAAGCGAAATTGCATATCAGCGATTCACCGCACGCTGCTGCCTTGCAACCTATATTGAAAATTATTTTGCGCGACGAGATCGGCCATGTGGCTATCGGCAACCACTGGTTCCGCTGGCTGTGCGCCCAACATCAGCTGGACCCCTTGGCGCACTATCCGCTGCTGGTGCAACGCCACGCCGCGCCACGCCTGAAGCCGCCCTTTAACAATGAAGCGCGTTTGCAGGCCGGGTTCACCCGCGAAGAGATTGATTGGTTGCTGGCGCAACGCTTAGCTTGAGGCAAGAACAGGCCCATAGCGCTGAATCTGATCAGCTGTTGATCCATCCTGCCTATCCTCTGGGATGATGCTGCGCATGCAACTGCTGCAAGCGTTCCCTGGCCACATGAGTGTAAATCGTGGTGGTGGATATATCCGCGTGGCCGAGCAGCATTTGCACCGCGCGCAAATCGGCGCCGTGGTTGAGCAGGTGCGTGGCGAACGCATGGCGCAAGGTGTGCGGCGACAGAGGCACATGTATATCGGCGAGCAGTGCGTATTTTTTGATCAGCATCCAGAACATCACCCGGCTCATGGCAGCGCCGCGTTGCGTCACAAACACCGCTGCGCTGTTTTGTTTGCCGAGCAATTCGCTGCGCGCCGTGTCCAGGTAACGCTGTAACCAGTCGCCTGCCTCCTCGCCGAACGGCACCAGGCGTTCTTTGTCGCCTTTACCGGTGATGCGCAACACGCCTTCGCGCATGTTCAGCGACAACATCGGCAGATTCACCAGTTCGCTGACGCGCAAGCCGCTGGCGTACAGCAATTCCAGCATGGCGCGGTCGCGTAACCCTAAGGCCGTGTCGGTGTCCGGCGCGTTCAACAAGGCAACGACCTGCGCTTCGCTCAGGCTTTTGGGCAGACGCAGAGGTTGCCGCGCCGACAGCAGTTTCAGGGTCGGGTCGGCCAGCAAGCGGTTGTCGCGCAGCGCCCAGCGGTAAAAACGCCGGAACACGGTCATGCGCCGGTTTGCGGACGTCGCCTTGGTGGCTTCGTGGCGGTGCGCGAAATAGGCTTGTAAATCGGCTTCCGCCGCAGTCGCCAGCGAGCTGTTTTGCGTATGCAGCCACAGCGCTAGGCCGTTCAAGTCACGCCGGTACGCCGCCAGCGTCAGCGCCGACAAACCGTCTTCCAGCCAGGCGCTACCGATGAAGGCATCGATCAACGGGTCCGGCGTGTTAGTTGAGCTTGAGTTTTTGCGCATCGACCACCTTTTTGTACACCTCGTATTCGGCTTTCAATTGCGCCGCAAATTCGCCCGGGCTGTTTGCGACCACGCGCGAACCGGTGGCTTCAATGCGCTTGACCACCGCCGGGTCCTGCAACACCTTGCGCACCGCAGCGTTCAATTGCGTCACCAGCGGCGCGGGCAAGCCTTTGGGCGCCCAGATACCGTAGAGCGCCGGACGGTTCACAGGTTCCAGACCCAGCTCTTTGAAGGTCGGTACGTCAGGCAATTCAGCCACACGCTCAGGCGCCGCCACGGCCAACGCAATCAGTCGCTTGTCCTTGATGTAAGGCAGGGCTGAGGGCAGGTTGTCAAAAATGACCGGCACCTGCCCGCCGACGGTGTCTCGCAGCGCCGGTCCCGCGCCTGCATAAGGTATGTGGACGACAAAGGTTTTGGTCAGGCTTTTGAACAACTCCATCTGCAAATGACCGACGCCGCCCGTGCCCGAGGAAGAGTAATCGTATTTGCCGGGTTTGGCACGCAACTCTTTCAAAAAACCGGCCATGTCTTTGGCAGGAAACGACGGGTGGATGGCCAGCACATTCGGCGTGGCCACCATATTGATGACGGGCGTGAAATCACTCAGCGGCTTGTAGGGGATGGCCGGATTGATGGCCGGGTTGGTCGCCGCGCTTGAGGCAGTGGTCAAACCCAGGGTGTAGCCATCAGCAAGGGCACGAGCGACTTCGTATGCGCCGACCGTTCCACCGCCGCCGGCCTTGTTTTCCACCACCACCGACTGCCCGAGCAATTTACCCAAGGGCTCGGCGATGATGCGCGCGATCAAATCGGTGCTGCCGCCGGGGGCAAAGGGCACGATCAGGCGAACCGGTTTGGCGGGATAGGTTTGCGCCATCGCCGCGCCGGTGAAGGCACAGCACAAAGCGATCAGCAACTGTTGAAGAAATGTTTGTTTCATGAGTTTATGCATCACACCACCACCGGTTCAGGTTCAAGTTGAATGCCGAAGCGTTCGTACACACTGGTTTGAATCGCTTTGGCCAGAGTCACCACCTCGCCGCCGGTACAGGGGCTGTCGCGCCCGCCCTTGTTGATGATGACCAGCGCCTGGTTCTCGTAGACGGCCGCATTGCCGACAGATTTACCGCGCCAGCCGCAGGCGTCGATCAACCAGGCGGCAGCGAGTTTGATGCGCCCGTCGCTCAGGTGGTAATGCACCAGACGCGGTTCGCGCGCAATGATGTCGGCGCATTGCTCGGGCGACACAGTGGGGTTCTTGAAGAAACTGCCTGCGTTGCCCACCACCTGCGGGTTCGGCAATTTGGCGCGGCGTATCTCGCACACCCAGTCGAACACCTGCAGCGGCGTCGGCTTAGTGATGCCGGTTTGCGCCTGCTTTTTGTCCAGATCGGCATAAGCGATCTCAGCCCGCCATTTTTTTGGTAAACGAAAACGCACTTGCGTGATAAGGGCACGGCCCAGCAAACCCAGATCGCGTTTGTCGGCGGCCTGGTGCTTGAACACAGAATCGCGGTAACCGAAGGCGCATTGGGCTGCATCCAGCGTGAATTGCTTGCCGGTGTGCAGATCCACCGCATCCAGCGACTCGAAACGGTCTTGCAACTCGACACCGTAAGCACCGATGTTCTGCGCCGGTGAAGCGCCGACCAGGCCGGGAATCATGGCCAGGTTTTCCAGCCCCGGCCAGCCCTGTTTCAAGGTCCATTCCACAAAACCGTGCCAGTCTTCGCCGCCGGCGGCCTGGACGATCCAGGCCTTGTCGTCTTCGGACACCATTTGTTTACCGGTCAGCTCGACCTTGATGACTAGCGGCTTGATGTCGCCGGTGATGACGATGTTACTGCCGCTGCCAAGCACAAAATGCGGCTCCAAGCGGACCGGGTCGGCCAGCAGCGCGGCGACGTCGTCCATGCTGCGCAGACGCAGCAGTCGCTCGGCTCTGGCGGCGATGCCGAAGGTGTTGTGGGCTTGCAGGGGAACCTGGGTCTCGATAATCATGTGAGAATTGTCGCACCCTGAACTTCTGAAGTACCGACCATGCCCTCTTTTGATACTGTATGCGAAGCCGACGTGGTGGAAGTGAAAAACGGTGTCGACAACACCGCCAAGGAAATCGCCACCCGTTTTGATTTCAAAGGCACCTCGGCCGCCATCGAATTCAAGGACAAGGAAATCACGCTAATCGGCGACAGCGACTTTCAACTGGCGCAAATCGACGACATCCTGCGCAACAAACTGACCAAGCGCAATGTCGATATCCGGTTTCTGGACAAGGGCGTTGTGCAGAAAACAGGCGGCGACAAGGTCAAGCAGGTTATCAAGGTGCGCAATGGCATTGCCAGCGAGGACGCCAAGAAAATCCAACGCGTGATCAAGGACAGCAAGATGAAAGTGCAGGCCGCGATTCAAGGCGAGGCCGTGCGCATTACCGGCGCCAAGCGCGATGACTTACAAGCGGCGATGGCGCTGATTCGCAAGGAAATGCCCGATTTGCCATTGAGCTTTGACAATTTCCGCGACTGATTAATTGGGGTCAGGTTCCAATTAATGTTAGGGATTCTCTGCAAAAGCCTCATCATAAGTCATCCACAGGCCTGACTCAGGCATCGTCAAGTTAACTCCCGTCCGTCGGCTAGAGTCTAGCTGATGAGCACACATTCACCCATATCCTACAAGCGCCACCGCTTTCCCGCAGCGATCATCAGCCAATGCGTTTGGCTGTACTTTCGTTTTGCATTGAGCTTTCGCGA
>SHXP01000157.1 GCA_009693225.1 Limnohabitans sp.
GAGAGTGTCATGCCAATTGTTCGTCGAATGCTGTGGTTTAGTTTGTGCGTTTTTGCATTTCTTGCATCTGCGCAGGCTCAAAATACTTTAAAAATAGGTGTGATCAATCCTTTCAGCGGTCCGCTTGCCTTGTATGGAACCGAGGTAACCAGGGGTGTTGAACTTGCCGTCGATGTCATCAATGCGAAAGGCGGCTTGTTGGGCAAAAAAGTTGAAGTGATCCGGGGTGATGCTGCCAATCCGCAACAAGGTATTGCGACTGTGGAGCAATTGGCTACCAGGGACAAGGTTGATATTTTCATGGGAACCTACATCAGTTCAATTTCTTTGACAGCAAGCGATACTGCGGCACGTTACAACAAGCTGTACTGGGAAACCAATGCGGTTGCACAAAATTTGATTGACAGAGGCTTGCCCAACTTTGTGCGCTCCGGACCTGACGGAGGAATATTTGCCTCCACTTCGGTCGCTACAGTCTCGGCTATCGTCACCCCGTCCTTGAAGAAAAATATCAAGGACGTCAAGATCTGGATTGAACACGAGGACTCGATTTACGGCACATCCATAGGACAGGCGCAAAAATCAGCCCTTGAAGCCATGGGGGCGAAGATTGTCGGCATAGGTGCGCATTCCGCCAAATCCATTGATTTGAATGATTCCATTCTGCGAGCCAAACAGGTCGCGCCAGATATTTACCTGCAGACCGGTTATGTTCCTGACGGAAATCTTTTACTCAGAACAGCACGGGACCAGGGATTCAAACCCGCTGCGATCATTCTGGTCGGCACCGGCGATACGCCTGAAACGCTTGAATCGCTGGGCGCTGATTTTCTTGAGGGCGTGCTGGTGGTTGGCTACCCGAAATACGATATGCCTGAAAGCTACGGTCCGGGCATTAAGGCTTATTTGTCTGCTTACCGGGCTAAGTTCAAAGGTGAACCCCAGGCGCCGCAAAGCATGGCCTCATATTCAGGCACCTTGATAATGTTTGAAGCCATCACTCTGGCTGGCAGTGTCGTTCCGGAAAAAGTGCAGGCAGCCGTGACCAGACTCGATAAAGCTCAAGGTACATATCCCACCGGTTTTGGCGCCAAGTTTGAAAAATCCCAGAATATCCGGGCATTTATGACCACCTCACAATGGCAGGGCGGTAAATTGGTGACCGTTTATCCCAAGGAGGCCACGCCCCCCGGCGCGGCTTTGAAAAATATGCCGCGTAAATAAGAGCATGACCTTTCTCGTCATTCCTTCAAACCAGTGCATGAATGCGACGGTGAAGCTGTTTGTATTGCAAAGATAACTCATGGATCAAATATTCAGCGTCCTTGTCATCGGCTTGCTGCTAGGCGGAATTTATGCTATGGTGAGCATTGGCCTGAACCTGATATTCGGTGTTATCCGTATTGTGAATTTCGCTCAGGGCGAACTCGTGATGCTTGGGATGTACGGCAGTTATGCGGCTTTTCATTTTTTTCATATTGACCCCTATTTGTCTGTATTTGCGGTTGCGCCTTTGACCGGTCTGCTTGGCATGTTCATTCAACGGTATGTGATTCAACCTTTGCATGCAGAACCGAATATGCAGATTTTTGCCACATTCGGACTGCTTATTCTGTTGCAGAACAGCATGCTGATGATCACCAAGGGTGAGTCTGCAAGTATCAGTACCGGCTTGAGTGCGGCTGTTATTCTACTCGGCGATATACGTGTGAGTATGGTTCGGATTATTTGTTTTCTGTGTGCGACTTTCATTACTTTATGTCTTCACCTGTTTATGAAGTACACCATGACCGGACAATCTATCCGCGCAGTCACTCAGGACAAGTTGGCTGCCAGAGCCATGGGCATCAATGTTGAAAAAACCTATCTGATGTCATTTGGTATGGGTGCTGCACTGGCCGGTCTGGCCGGCGCCATGTTGTCACCTATTTATGCCATCAATCCCAACGTGGGCGGCAATTTCATTCTTGCTGCATTTGCTGTAGTGGTACTGGGCGGTCTCGGCAGTATTTGGGGAGCGTACATCGGCGGCATGATGGTCGGCGTTGTCGAAGCTTTCGCCGGTTACTACATTGATCCGGTACTGCGCAGTGCGGTCTGGTTTTTGATTTTCCTGGTGGTTCTGGTTGTCAGACCGTCCGGTCTGCTGGGTCAAGTCGGTGCCGAGGAGGTAGGTTTGCGTGAACAACATTGAGCGACAGGCTTTCATTCTCGGACCAGCTTCACGGGTCTGGGGGGTATATCTTCTGGCATTGCTGGCGTTGCTATTGCCTGCGGTGCTACTGGTTGACGATGCCAACTGGATCAATATCATCGCTTTCACATATCTCATGGCTGCTGTAGCTTCAGCCTGGAACATCATCGGCGGATTCGGCGGTCAATTTTCTCTGGGTCACGGGGTTTTCTTCAGTATCGGGGCATATCTCACCGCCAAGCTTTTCATGATTTACAGCCTGTCGCCCTGGCTGATTTTCCTGCCGGCAGCTTTGATCGCAGCTTTTGTCGCAGCACTGATTTCCTGGCCCACTTTCCGTTTGCGCGGACCCTTTTTCGCCATCGCCACGCTTGCTTTTAATGAGGTGGCTTTTGTGCTGGCGAATCATTTCGACAGTTTCACCGGCGGACCTCGTGGTTTGATGATCCCTTTCAGGGCAAGTGCAGCAAATCTGATATATAAGGAACGATCGATCTACACCTTTGTGATGTTTGGATTTTTAGCGCTTGTTCTGGCAGTCACTTTGATGGTCAGGCGCAGCCGGCTAGGCTATTACCTGCTGGCAATCCGTGAAAATGAAGATACCGCACGTGCATGCGGAATCGATGTATTGGAAGTCAAATTAATTGGGATGGCATTGAGTGCGGGTCTGACTTCCATAGGCGGAGGATTATTCGCCATGTATTTACGCTATATAGATCCGACAAGCTTATTCACTTTGCCCGAGGTTGGCGTCAAATTTGCCCTACTGACTCTGATTGGAGGCATCGGCACCATGAGCGGGCCGGTGCTTGGTGCCATTCTTGTGATCCCTTTTGAAAACTACCTCAGGACAGAGCTTGCCAACGGCTTGCCCGGCTTGAACCTTGTCATCCTTGGCTTGCTGATGGTGCTTGCAGCACTTTTCATGAAAAAAGGCATTGTCGGTGTGGTTTTTCATATGTACCGCCGTTATGTTGTGCGTCAGGAACGCTCATGAACCCGCCTCTTTTATTTGCCGACTGCGTCAGCGAGAATTTTCTGGGATTGCGCGCGGTCAATCAAGTCAGTTTAGAGATTCACGCGGGCGAAATCGTCAGTGTGATAGGTCCGAACGGGGCGGGTAAAACCACGCTTTTTAACTTACTGACCGGTCAGCTTAAACCTAGCAGCGGAGATGTGTTTTTTGAAAACCGGAAAATTAATTCACTCGGACCGCATCAGCGCGCACAGTTGGGAATGGGTAGAACCTTTCAGATAGCCAAGCCTTTGATCGGATTGAGTGTTCTGGAAAACGTCATGATGGCGAGTTTCATGAGACAACCCGCATTGAATCAGGCCAGAGAAAAAGCAATGTCTGTGCTGGAGACAGTCAACATGGCGGGAATGATTCATCGCAACGTAGGTGATTTGACCTTGAGTCAACGCCGGCGACTGGAAGTAGCAAGAGCGCTGGCACTCGGACCGAAGATTCTTTTGCTCGATGAAGTCATGGCCGGTTTGAACCAAAGTGAGGTGAGTCAATCAATTGAGCTGTTGCAGAGTCTGCACGCCATGGGACACACTTTTTTAATCATTGAGCACAACCTGAAAGTAGTGCGTGCTTTCTCTAAAAGAGTTGTAGTGCTGGATCAGGGGGGAATGATTGCCGATGGCAGCGCTGACGATATCCTCCAGTCAAAAGAGGTGATCAAGGCCTATCTGGGAGAGGGGCATTCATGGAAGTGATCCTCAACCTCCATAAGCTTTGTTCGGGCTATAACGAATTAACAGTCCTGCATGATATTGATCTGCAGATTTGCCGTGGTGAAATTATTTCAGTGATTGGTGCTAACGGTGCCGGAAAAAGCACTTTGCTTTTGAGTATTGCCGGACATTTGAAGCTCAACTCCGGCAGGATTGAATTTGCCGGACAGGATATTTTCGGGATGCAGGCTCACCATGGACCTGCAAAAGGCATGGTCATGGTTCCAGAAGGCGCACGTTTATTTCCTTTCATGACGGTGATTGAAAATTTGAAACTCGGTGCGTTTCATCCGAAAGCAAGGGCAAAACTCAGGGAGCGTCTGGATGAAGTCATGACTTATTTCCCATTGCTTGCTGAAAGACTGACTCAGCTGGCCGGCCGTTTGTCCGGCGGCGAACGTCAGATGTGCGCAATTGCCAGAGCCATGATGGCGGATCCTCAGTTGTTGATGCTGGATGAGCCCTCTTTGGGGCTGGCGCCGATCATGGTGGACAAAGTCTTTTCATTGATAAAGAACCTGGTTTCATCCAAGGGATTGTCAGTTTTGCTTGTCGAGCAGAATGTCAGTAATGCCCTTCAGTTGTCTCAGCGCGCCAGTATTCTGGAGAACGGGCGTATTCTGAAATCTGCGCCTTCCAGGGAATTGCTCGACGATCCCGATGTACAGCGTTCCTATATGGGACTTTGACTGATGTCTAATCACAGAAGTTTTTGGTGAAGCAATGGCAGAAATTCAACTTATTCCACTTGCCAAAGCCTCAAATACGCTGGCTGCGAAATTACGCCGGAAAATTCTGGACGGTGAAATCTGTCAAGGCATGGCTTTGCCGAACGAGCGTGATCTTGCCGCACAGACATGCTTGTCACGCACCTCTGTCAGGGAAGCCTTGCGGATTCTTGAGGCTGATGGTTTGATCAATATCCGTACCGGACGCAATGGCGGGGCAGAAGTGGTCAGACCTGACATCAGTACGGTTGAGCGTTCCATTGATATCTTTATCCGCGGACAAGGTATCAAATTTCAATCAGTACTGGAAACCCGGGAAGCCATTGAACCGCCCGCGGCCAGACTGGCTGCGCTTTATCACAACTCAAATGACTGGGCCAAGCTGACCCATATCCACCAGCAAATGCAAGCTGACATAGAAAATGTTGAAGCCTTTTTAAAACATAATCTGGATTGGCATATCAGCGTGGTTCAAGCCGGTCACAATGAACTTCTTATTGCATTTGCACAGGCAATTTCCCGGTCTGTTTATGAAGCAACAAATATCCAGGGATTCAATTTGCCGCATATACGCCAAGCGGTCGTTGTTGCGCATCAAAAAGTGATGGACGCTATTGAATTGCGCCAGGAAGATTCAGCCGCAAGACGTATGGGCAGACATATTAATTCTTATATAGACAATGTCAAAGCAAAAAAATATCCTTGTAGCTGAATAATGACTCGGGTTGAATGCGGAATCAGTACTTGAAAGACAGTTTCTTTAACTCAGACTGTACCGGTTCATCATTATTCTGAATCAGTAGTGTCCAGTTTAAATGTTAGTCAAAGGCATGCAAGCCAATAACGACGAGGGTTTCGGCGCGCGTCAAGGTAGTTGTCGCCTCGGTCATGCAGCCAACGGTTGAATATCGTTACCAGCCAAGAGCGTCTTTATGATGGAGTCGCGTTCTGGATTGAGCGTCACGGGGCCGATGGGCGACCAGTTTCGAGTGTCGCCGGACCA
>SHXP01000158.1 GCA_009693225.1 Limnohabitans sp.
GATGTGTTCATCATGTACTACCGCAAGGATATTTTTGCTGATGCAGCTTTGCGCAAAGACTTCAAAGCCAAATTCAACTATGAACTCGCGCCCCCCACCACCTGGAAACAGTTCTCTGAAATCGGTCAGTTTCTGACAGAAAAACTTAAAGCCAAAGGGACCTACGGCGCCTCACAGTTCCGTGAACCCGGCTACGGTAACTTCATGTTCCAGGAGCGTTTTCGCAATGAAGGCGGCAAATTTTTTGATGCCAATATGAAGGCTGCCATCAACGGACCAGAAGGAGTCAAAGTCCTGACCGACTGGCGCAACGAAAATAAATTCATGCCCCCGGGCGTGGAGAAATTCGGTTTTGTTGAAAACCTGGCCACTTTTGTCAAAGGCGAGAGCGCCATGACTATCTCATGGCCGCCTTACGGTCGCTTTGCTGCAGGCTACATCAAAGATGAAGCCATGAAGTGGGTGCCCGAATCTAAAGTGGCCGGCAAAGTCGGTTATGCACTGCCCCCCGGCGGACACCCTGAACTGGCTGCAGGCTTCGCCTTGTCAGTGGCTTCTTCGAGCAAAAATAAAGAGTTAGCCTATCTGTTCATTCAGTGGCTCAACAGTGAAGAAGTTTCAATGCAGCGCGTGCAACTTCCCTATGCTTTGCGTGATCCCTTCCGTGATTCACACTTCACCAGCAAGGAGTACCTGGCCAAATGGCCGGACGCCAAAGACTATCTGGCCGCGCTTCAGGCCGGATCCAAAACCGGCCTCCTCGACTTGTCTCTGATTCAAACCGACAAATACGAAGAGGCATTGCGCCAGGGCATCAGCCGCTTGTGGGCCGGTGATGATCCCAAGAAAATTCTGGACGATGTCGCCAAATCCTGGGACGACACCACCCAGAAAGTCGGCGTAGGCAAGCAGAAAGCTGTTTACAGCGCCTGGGCGGCCAAGGGCGGCGCTTATCCCAAATAAGCTGTCTGTTTTTTTATAGGTATATCGTCATCAGCGCAGCGCCGTCATCACGGCGCTGCCTTTTTGATACATTGAATTCATTGTTTATCCGGTCACGACTGCCTTGAGACACTCATCTGCTTCGCTCAACATACACGATCAGCAAAAACAGTTCAGCCGGTTGCTGGTGACTCCCGCCATGCTGGTGCTGCTGCTGGTGGCTGTTTTCCCCCTTGTTTATCTCATCCTGGTGAGCTTTCAAGGCATCACCATGATCGACAACAGTTCTGATTTCGTCGGACTGCTCAATTACCGTGCTATTTTTCAGGACCAGCGATTATGGGAAGCGATCATCCATACGCTGATTTTTCTGGCTATCGCCCTGCCGCTGGAACTGCTCATTGGCTTGTTCATGGCGCAACTCTTTTTAAACAAGCTGCCGGGGCGGCAAATCATGATCGGCCTGCTGGTGCTGCCGGTTGTGGTGTCGCCGATTGTGGCCGGTGCCATCTGGTCGCTGATGTTTGATAACCGTTACGGACCGATCAACCAGGTGCTGGGTTGGATCTTCAATCAGGAGATGACCATTTTGTGGACCATTCGCCCCGAACTGGTCTACCCGGCCATACTGGTTGCTGAGGTCTGGCAGTGGACCCCTTTCATGTTTTTGCTGCTGCTCGCAGCGCTGGCCAATGTCGATAAATCGCAATTGGAAGCCGCCGCCATTGACGGTGCCGGTTACTGGCGTATTTTTTTTCTGATCGTTCTGCCCTCCATCTGGCCGGTGATGGCCATTGCCTTACTCATCCGTCTGCTGGATCTGTTTCGCCTGTTCGATGTAGTCTGGACCCTGACCCAGGGCGGACCCGGTACCATGACCGAGACCATCTCCATCTTTACCTACAACCAGGGTTTCAGACAATTTGAAACCAGCTACACCGCTGCCGTCGCGCTGCTCATCGTGGTCATACTCAGCACCGTACTCATGTGGGCTTTGAAGAGAGTGGGGCTGTCCAGATGAACGCTTTATCCTGATCTTACCGTATCACTCAGCTGCTGCGTTTTTGTGCTGCTGTACTCATCACGCTGGCCTTTTTGTTCCCGGTCTATTGGCTGGCGATGAACTCGTTCAAGACGGCCGATGAAATCTACGCTTCGCCGCCGGTCTGGTGGCCTGCCGCATTGCAATGGAACAACTACCTGGTGCTGTTCAAGGACGGGGATGCGGTCTCCGTCTTCAATAGTCTGGTGGTTGCCAGTGTCTCCACGCTGCTGGCGATGACGCTGGGCACGCTGTGTGCATACAGCCTGGCCCGCTTTAAAACCGGTGGCAACCATTTGTCCAACTGGATTATCTCGCAGCGCATGGTGCCCCCCATTGCCGTTGTGTTCCCCATTTTTCTGTTGTACGTGTATCTGGGCTGGGTCGATACGTATACAGGCATGATTCTGCTGTACACCGCATTCAATCTTCCTTACGTGATATGGATGATGCGCGGCTATATCCAGGACATCCCCGCTTCGCTGGAGGAAGCCGCACTGGTTGACGGCTGCACACCGTGGGAAGTGTTTTACAAAGTGGTTCTCCCCATGTGCAAGGGCGGCTTGTTTGCCACTGCCATCTTCACCTTTATTTTTGCCTGGAACGAGTTTTTGTTTGCTTTGGTGCTGACCCGCACCGAGGTCACCACCTATACGGTGCAGGTTACCCATTATTTCGGTGGTCAATCCAATTTCTGGACCAAAATCGCCGCCATGTCGGTACTGGGCACCTTACCGGTTTTCATTGCGGTCGTCTTCATGCAACGTTACCTGGTCAGAGGTATTTCTCTGGGCGCGGTCAAAGGATAAATTCCCATGTCGGATCTGAACATCCAAGGTCTTCACAAATACTACGGCAGCAACCACGTGGTCAAGGGCATAGACCTGTCCATCCCCGCTGGAGAATTCACCGTCCTTGTCGGACAGTCCGGATGCGGTAAAAGCACCCTGCTCAGAACCATTGCCGGCCTGGAATACGCAGACCAGGGCAGCCTCAGCATTGCCGGTCAGCGCGTCAATGAAATGCAGTCCAAGGACAGAGACATCGCCATGGTGTTTCAAAACTATGCGCTCTATCCTTACATGAAGGTGTTCGACAATATCGCTTTCGGATTGCGGGCACGCAAAATCCCGGCCGCAGACATACCTGCCAAAGTGCAGCGCGCTGCCGACATGCTGGCCATCAGCCATTTGCTGGACCGCTACCCGCGTCAGTTGTCAGGCGGCCAGTTGCAACGCGTGGCCATCGGTCGCGCCGTGGTGCGCGACGCCCGCTTGTATTTATTTGACGAGCCTTTGTCCAACCTGGATGCTCAACTGCGCGACGAAATGCGCGGCGAGATCAAACGTCTGCACCAGGAGCTGGGTAAAACCATGATTTATGTGACTCACGATCAGATCGAGGCTATGACGCTGGCAGACCGGATTGTGCTGATGCGCGAAGGGCAGATCGAACAGCAAGGCGCGCCACTGGAATTGTTCGAACACCCGCGCACCCGCTATGTCGCCGGGTTCCTGGGTTCACCTTCGATGAATTTCATACCCGCTGTTCTTCAGTCAGACAGTTCCGGACTGAGCGCACAGATTGCACCGGGCTTATCGCTGAAACTGCCCCCGGGACGATTCGGTCATTTTCAGGCCATCGCTGGTATGACCATTGAACTAGGCATCCGGCCGGAACATATGCGCCGGCAAGGACCGGCGCGCGAGGATGTGGCCCAAGTCAGTGTTGACATTGAACTGGTTCAGCCGACGGGTTCGCGCACTTTTGTCGAATTCAAACTGGGCAGCTACACCACAGTTGCCGAATTGCTGGCCCACGACGTTCATCGCAGCGGCGAAAGGCTGGCGCTGGACATCGATATGAACCGCGTCATTGTCATTGACCCCGCCACCGGACTGGTGATAGCCAGCGGAGCCCTCGTTTGATTTTTTTCAGGAGAACTCCATGGCATCGGCAGAACCTTCTTCTTTGATCAAAACCACCGGCACCTTGCTGGCCGATACTCCCGGCAAGACGCTGGTCGCCGGCGCCCTGTCGGTTGAATTCGACAACGGCAATCTGCGCTACATACGCCTCAAAGGCGTCGAGGTACTGCGCGCCCTTTCATTTCTGGTGCGCGATGAGAACTGGGGCACTTACACACCTGTGCTGCGCAATTTATCGGTGAAGCAACTTGCCAGCAGTTTTGTCATCAGTTACCAGGCGAGTTGCAGCCGCAATGACCAGTCCATAGACTATGAGGCCCATGTTGAAGGCCATGCCGACGGCTCACTGATATTCCGGGGCAAGGCCACACCGACAACCGATTTTCTGACTGCCAGAACTGGTTTTGTCGTGCTTCACCCCCTCACCGGCATCGTGGGTCAGGCGCTCAAGGTGGAACACGTTGACGGTACCGTGACTGAAAGTCAATTTCCTGAACAGGTCAACCCCGATTGTCCGTTTCGCAATATACGGGCCTTGTCCCACCAGGTGCTGCCCGGCGTGTGGGCGCGTTGCGTCATGCAAAGCGATGCCTTTGAATTGGAAGACCACCGCAACTGGACGGATGCCTCGTTCAAAACCTATGTGCGTCCGCTCTCGCGGCCCTGGCCTTACACCCTGCCGGCTGGACAAGCTGTCGAGCAATCGGTCATCCTGCATTTCTCCGGGCCTGTTCCTGCACAGTCTTCATCCGGCAAACCCGCGCCCTTGCAAGTCAGGATCGGTTCTAATTCAGATACGGTCATTCCACCCATTGGTCTTGGCGTTCCTGCTGAGGAAGCAGACAGCGCGCTGTCCAGACTCAAACTGATGAAAAACCTGGCGCCCAGATTTTTGGTGTGCTTCTTTGATCCGCGCCTGAACCATGGTGAAGCCTTGCTGCGCAAATATGCACAACTCGGCCGCGAGTTGCATGCTCAAGTCATGCTGGAATTGGTGGTGCAAAGTCTGGACGGATTTGCCGCCGAACTGCAACAGGCGGCGACGCAGGCCCAGGCTGCGGGTCTGAATCCTGACATGGTGTGTGTCTGTCCGGTCGGACATTTGAAATCTGTGCTGCCCGGCGGTATCTACCCGCCTGCACCGGAGTTGCATGATTTGTACTTGGCTGCCCGGCAGGCATTTCCCGGGGCACAACTCGGCGGCGGCATGTTCTCGTTTTTCACTGAACTCAACCGCAAACGCCCGCCCTGCGAAGAGCTGGATTTCATCACCAATTCAACCAGCCCTATCGTGCACGCGGCCGATGACCGCTCGGTGATGGAAACCCTGGAAGCCCTGCCCTGGCAGATTGAAACAGCCAGACATTTTTCCGGCGGCAAACCTCACCATGTCGGCCCCAGCGGTATCGGCGCGCGTGACAACCCCCACGGCGCGCGCTACTCGGACAATCCGGACAACGGACGTGTCTGCCTGGTCAAGATGGATCCGCGTCAACGCGGCCTGTTTTCAGCCGCCCGGACGCTAGGCTATGTCAGCACCCTGGTGCAAGCCGGTGTGGGCCGCATCAGCATGGCTGCGCCCACAGGGCCTCTGGGTGTGATTTACTCACGCCAGGCTGATCAAGCTCAGCCCTGGTTTGACTCATTGTCTGCATCGCTTGCAGAAAATACGGTGTATCCGGTCTTCCACACCCTGGCTTCGCTGAATTGCGCAAGCGGGCACCATTTGCTCGATATCAGCAACAGTGACTC
>SHXP01000159.1 GCA_009693225.1 Limnohabitans sp.
TCCAACCGCGACATTGCAGCCGAACTCAATATCAGCGAACACACGGTCAAGGTGCACCTGTGGCGTTTGTTCCGCCGTCTGGGTGTCAAAAGCCGCACACAAACCCTGCACTTTGCCCGCACACACGGTTTGTTGATGGGCTGAACTTCTCCCACGAAAAGAAAAAACCGGCGGCAAGCTGGTTTTTTTCGCCTCTGCCCTGGGCTTTTCAGACAATCATCAATGACAGGCAATGCCCCCCGCGCAGCCTATCCCTGTCAAGGCATCAAAGGCTTAGAAATTGTCAACTGAAGCTTTTCCGGACTGCCGGGTGTCACCGGGCCCGCGCTGGCACCGAAATCCCCAGCTTGCGGCATGGCGTTACCGGTCTTGGAGATGCGCGCGCGCACCATCACCAACTTGACCTGCGAGAGTTTCATTTGCGGGTTCATGGCCAGGCTGTCGTCCAGCACAAAGTCATAAGGCAGCTTGTCCACCGTGGTGCGGATGATGGCCAGCGGCATGCGCGGGCCCTCGGCGGCGTTGGCATAAATGAACACGGTGTCCTTGGGCGAGACTTGGGCTGCCAGTTCAGGTGCGAGCGTGACCCGGCCGCTGAGTCGCTCGGTGCCGTCTGACTCGGGTTTGGCCAGGGCGCCGGCACTGGCCGGTGCATTGGCGGCCACAGCCGGCGACAGCGGCGGCAGGCCCAGGCGCTCACGCGCCTTGTCAATGGCTTCGGCCAAGGCGGGCCCGTCGGGCGAGGTCGCAGGCAGCAGGCCGCGCACTTTTTCCCAGTACATCAGCGCGTCCTTGAAACGGCTTTCTGAAAAGGCGGCACTGCCGGCCAGTAACAAGGCGTTACCGTTTTGCGGGTCCGCCTTGAGCACGCTGTTGATGATTGTCCAGGGCTCACCTTTGAAGCTGCCGTTGTTCTTTTGCGCCAGCACCTCGGCGCGTTCAATCATCACATCGTCATTGCGCTCGAGCGCAAGCGCTTTTTGCAAGGCGGCATCGGCCTGCTCATAGCGCGCCAGCGCGCGCTGTATGCGCCCTAGCATGACCCAGGCCTCGGCGTTTTTCGGTTCTTTTTCCAGACGCTGCCCAAGCTGCTCGGCCATGGCTTCCAGCTTTTGCGGCGTGATCTGCTCTTCACCGTTGGCCTTAGCCAGCAAAGCGGGGTCCAGGGCAATCGGCGTGCCGACGTAAAAGTAAATGACAAAAGCCAGCACCGGTAAGGTCAGCGACAACAGGCTGATCAGCAGTTTAATGTGGGCAGGTGCGACAATAGGGGGGAGGGCGGTTGCAGCCGCCGGCGCGTCTTCCATCAGCCTCTGGGTCAGTTCCTGTTGCGATAAGTCAAAGCTCTGCTGATTCAGACTGCCTTGTGCCAGTTCGCGCTCGAGTTCGCCCAGTTGCTCACGGTAGACAGTAACGTGCGACATCACGTGTCCACGTTCTGCCCCTTTTGTCGCAACCCGGGCGGCGCGCAGCACAGACCAGGCCAGCACCAGCACCGCCATCAGCGACAAGGCCAGCGACAGCAGCAAAAAAAGTTGCGCGTTATTCATTCAATCCTTGTGCGTTGCCGTTTGATTCAAGTCATGGTGTGGCGAAGCCTGTGCCTGACCTAAGGCGTTCTTGCGCAAGCGCAAATAGCGCCACAAGCCCCAGACAGCGACCAGCAGCATGAAAAAGGGGCCGAACCACAAAGGCCAGGTCAGGGGTTTGACCTGGGGCCGGTACAAAACGAAATCACCGTAACGCTCGACCAGATAGGTTTTGATTTCCGTATCGGTTTTCTCTTCGCGTATCAGCTTGCGAACTTCGCGTCGCAAATCCTCAGCCAGTTCAGCATGGGACGAGGCCAGCGATTCGTTCTGACAGACCAGGCAGCGCAATTCCTCGGCGATCACCACCAACCGCTTCTCGACCTGCGGGTCCTCGGCCACGGGCAAGGCATCAGCCGCACGGACAGCCGGCGCCAGCAGCAAACAGCACAACAAAATCCACTTCATGAGGCTTCCAGTGTTTGAATCAGGGGCAGCACGTTATCTATCAGTATTTGCGGCGTCAGCGGTCCGACACGTTTGTAACGGATGATGCCCTGCTTGTCTATCAGATAGGTCTCAGGTACACCGTAGACGCCATAGTCAATACCGACCCGGCCGTCAAGATCAAGCACCGACAGGCTGTACGGATTACCCTGTCGTTGCAGAAATCGCAGGCTGCGTTCGCGCGCCAATTGCAATTTATCTGCGTCCTTGAGCGGACCGTTGGCCATGTCCTGCGGCTGGATTTCCTTGTAGCTCAAGCCCACCACCGGAACATGGCTGCTTTTGGCAAAGTCGACCAGCAGGGGGTGCTCTTCACGGCAGGCGACACACCAGGTGGCCCAGACATTGAGCAACCAGACCTTGCCATTCATGTCACCCGGGCTGAATGGCTTGTCGCCGACGAGAACCGGCAGACTGAACGCCGGTGCTGGTTTGCCCACCAGCGGCGACGGTATTTCGCGAGGATCACGCTGCAGGCCGACAGCCAGAAACACCACCAACGCAGCAAACAAAGCCAAGGGTATAAGAAATTTTTTGTGCATGGCTTCAGGGTGTGGAAGACAGAGCTTCACCGGCAGTTTGCAACGGGGAAAGGGTCGCCCGGCGGTAGCGACGGTCCAGTGCGGCCAGCACACCGCCTAAGACCATCATCAATACACCGGCCCACAGCCAGGGAATAAAAGGTTTGTAGTAGACACGCATGCTCCAACTTGGCTTGTCGCCCGGCAAGGGGTCACCCAGCGAGACGTACAAATCGCGCAGAAAACCTGAGTCAATAGCCGCTTCGGTCATCGGCATGGCAGTGGAGAAATAGCGGCGTTTTTCAGGGTATAAAACTTCAATCACTTTGTCGTTTTTCAGCACCTCGACATGGGCTTTCATGGCTTTGTAATTCGGCCCCTTCACATCCACCATATCGACCAAGCGGAAAGTGTAGGGGGCAATGCTGACGGTGTCCCCCAGCGACATGCGCACATCTCGCTCGACTTCGAAAGACTTGACACCGGTGATGCCGAGAACCACCACTGCCATGCCGAAATGCGCCAGATGCATGCCCCAGAACGAACCGCCTATGCGCCCGGGTTTGCGGATGCGCTCGAGCACGTGCTGCAAACTGCCCAGCGCCACCCACATACCGAGAAACACACCCAGCGCCGTACCCGCCGACCATTCACCGAAAAGAAACGGCAGACCGATGGCCAGCAGCAAGGCAGACAGGCCAACCCAGCGCAAGCGCAACACCATGTCGTTCAAGCGGGCTTCGCGCCAGTGCGCCACGGTGCCGGGCACCAGCACGAACAGCAAGGGCACCATGAGTGGCGCGAACACCAGGTTGAAATACGGCGGTCCGACCGACAATTTACCCAGGTTCAACGCGTCAATGATGAGCGGATAAAGCGTACCCAGCAGAACCGCGCCGGTGGCGACCACCAGCAACACACTGTTGAGCAGCAAAAACGATTCGCGTGAAACCAGTCCCATGCTGCCGCCCAGGGTGACCGCCGGTGCGCGCCAGGCAAACAGGGTAAGAGATGCACCGATGACCACCGCCAGAAAACACAGCACAAAAATACCGCGTGAAGGGTCAGACGCAAAGGCATGGACGGAGGCCAGAACGCCCGAGCGCACCAGGAAAGTTCCGAGCAGCGACAAGGAAAAAGCCGCTATGGCCAGCAGCACTGTCCAGGCTTTGAAACTGCCGCGTTTTTCAGTGACCATCAGTGAATGGATGAGCGCGGTACCGACCAGCCAGGGCATGAGCGAGGCGTTCTCCACCGGGTCCCAGAACCACCAGCCGCCCCAGCCCAGCTCGTAATAAGCCCACCAGGAACCCAGGCCGATACCGAATGTCAGGAAGGACCAGGCGATTACGGTCCACGGACGCGACCAGCGCGCCCAGGCCGCGTCCAGCCGGCCTGAGATCAGCGCGGCAATAGCGAAGGCAAACGCCACCGACATGCCGACATAGCCCATGTACAACATGGGCGGGTGAATCACCAGCCCGGGGTCTTGCAGTAAAGGATTCAGGTCACGGCCGTCGGCAGGTATGGGGAACAAACGGTCAAACGGATTGGAGGTGAACAAAATGAAGGCCATAAAGCCTACTGACACCAGCCCCAGCACCCCCAGGACACGGGCCACCATATTGAGCGGCAGGCTTTGTGAAAACAAGGCCACGGCGGCGGTCCAACCGGTTAGCATCAGCACCCACAGCAGCAATGAGCCTTCATGCCCGCCCCAGACCGCTGCAAACTGGTAAGCCTTAGGCAGCAAGCGGTTGGAATGCTCGGCCACGTACTTGACCGAAAAATCGTTGCTCAAAAAAGAGGCTGCCAGACAGGCGAATGACAAGACCACCAGCGCGAACTGTAAAAACGCAGCCGGGCGTGCCAGCGACTGCCACACAGTGTTGCGGTTGAGCGTGCCCCACAAAGGCAATACGCCCAGCAAGAGGGCCAGCACGGTGGCGAGAATTAATGCAAATTGACCGAGTTCAGGAATCATTTAGAGATTTGCTTTCAAGGTTTGATGGATTGGGCGGCGCGCGCCTGGGCCGCCTTGTCCAGCGCGTGCTGGGCTTCTGGCGGCATGTAATTTTCGTCGTGTTTGGCCAGCACCTCGCTGGCCGTCATCACGCCCTGTTCATCAAGCTTGCCCTGGGCGACAACGCCCTTGCCTTCCTTGAATAAATCAGGTAAAAGACCAATGTAATGCACCGTGGTCTCGTTCAAGGTGTCGGTGACAACAAATGAGACGCGGGTGCCGTCACGTTGCAGACTGCCTGCTTTGACCATACCGCCGATGCGAAAGGTTTTGTGGCGCGGTGCTTCACCGTTGAGCACTTGCGACGGCGTGAAGAAGAACACCAGATTGCTGTTGAATGCATTCAGCACGAAGGCGGCGGCGATACACAACACCAGCACCCCGGCGGCGATCAGGCCGAAACGTTTTTGACGCGGACTCAGACTCATCAAGGCTCCTGCGATTCGCTGCGCGCTAAAGCCAGGGCGTTGCGATGCGCCTGTCTGGCCTGCCAGATTTCAAACAATAAAAACAAGGCTGTCACGCCCATGCTGCCCCAAACATACAAACCGTAGCCGCCCATGTCCCAGAACTGTGACCAGCTTTCCCACCTCATGTGCGTGCCCCTGAAACTTCAGACAGGGCCTGGACCCAATCGGTATGGCGTTCGCGCTCGATGATGAGACTGCGTACCCGGTAACAGACGATAGCGAGCGTGTAGACCCAGAATGATAAGGCCATCAGCAGCATACCCCACAACATCAACTGCGCCATGCTCGGCGAACGTGTCAGCGACACCGACGCACCCTGGTGCAAGGTGTTCCACCATTTGACCGAGAAATAAATGATGGGCACGTTGATGGCACCGACGATGGCGATCAAGGCGCCGGCGCGGTCGGCACGGCGCACATCGTCAATCGCCGACGTCAAGGCCATATAGCCGAGGTAAAGAAAAAACAAAATCAATTCAGAGGTCAATCGCGCGTCCCAGACCCACCAGGTGCCCCACATGGGCTTGCCCCACAAAGCGCCGGTCCACAGGGATAAAAAAGCAAACATGGCACCGGTGGGCGCCAGTGCGCGCGTCATCATGCCT
>SHXP01000160.1 GCA_009693225.1 Limnohabitans sp.
CTTTAAACGCTGCCGTGTTTCAGCGATTGGCTTTTTTGCGTGTTTGTTTGCCGGCGCCTGAGGCCACGCTTTTACGGGCCTTGCCGGACACCATGACGACCAGTTTCTGGCCGTTTTTCACCGAGCTTGTCTTGCTCAGTCCGTTCCATTGCGCCAGTTGCTCTACACTGACCTTGTAGCGTTTGGCGATCGATTCCAGTGTGTCTTTTTTGCGAGCCTTGATGAACTGCTTGCGCAGCACCTGTTCGGGCGTGAGGGTCAGCTGGCCGTTGTCAGCCACCTTGCTGGAGACATCGGCCTGCTGCTTCGCCGAACGCGGCACCAGCAGCGCCGAGCCTGCCTTGATGAGCATGCGCGGCGGTATTTTGTTGATGCTGCGAAATTCATCTTCCGCCATGCCGAAGCGTTGCGCTGCTTCAGAGACTTTCATGGTTTTAGGGGCTACCCAGGCGGTCCAGCTGGCCAGTCTTCCGGCGTAATTGTCGATATTGCACTGGAAGATTTCAGCGTTGTCCCAGGGCAGCAGAATGTGCGGGGTGCCAGCTGCCAGCAGTACCGGCTGGTGTGCCGACGGGTTGAGGGCTTTGAAATCCTCCACCGGTACTTCAGCTAGTCTGGCGATCAGCGCCACGTCAATGTCGCGCGGCAGCCGCACGGCCTGAAAGTAGGGATGGTTGGGGATGCTGGGCAGGTTCACACCCAAAGCCTGCGGGTTGGCCACTATGTTTTTCATGGCCTGTAATTTAGGCACGTACAAACGTGTTTCGGCCGGCATGCGCAAATCGGTATACGCCACGGGCGCGCCCTGGCGCTGATTGCGCGCCATCGATTTGCTGACATTGCCTTCGCCCCAGTTGTAGGCGGCCAGCGCCAGGTGCCAGTCGCCGAACATGGCATAGAGTTTTTGCAGGTAGTCCAGCGCGGCTCGGGTGGAAGCCAGCACATCGCGCCGGTCGTCGCGGAAAGCGTTTTGTTTCAGATCGAAATCCTTGCCGGTGTGCGGCATGAATTGCCACATGCCGCTGGCGCGCGCCGACGACACGGCTTGCGGATTGAAAGCGCTTTCAATGAAGGGCAGCAAGGCGAGCTCGGTCGGCATGTTTCTGCGCTCGATCTCCTCAACAATGTGATAGAGGTATTTGCTGGAGCGCGCCGTCATGCGCTGTATGTAGTCGGGCCGTTGCGCATACCAATGCTCGCGGTCCTGTACCAGGTCCATTTGCAGGTCCTGCATGACGAAGCCGCGCCGTATGCGTTCCCACAGGTCGATGCTGATGTCCGGTGGTTGATCAAGGGCATCAAGATCCGGTAACTCTTGCGGGGCCGCCGGCGCAGGTGCAGCGTTGACAGCTGACTGCGGAATGTTCTGGGCAAGCGACGTCGACAACAAACCTGTACACAGAAGCAGGGCTGAAAGGCAAAGACTGATAGGGCGCAAGCTCATGTCCGGCGTGGCTCTGGGGTTAATGAAGTCAGAAAAAATGACGTGTAGACAACAATGGGATGAATAGAATGGCTGTCGCCAGGGTAACAAACGCTTGCAGGCAGGCATTCGACAACCACATTCATGAATTCACAAATTATAGGAAGCCCTGACGGCCTTTCCCATTGGCTGCAAACCCCGGCCGGTATTTACCTGCGCGACTGGGAGACCGCCCAGTTTGATCAGGCGGTGTCGGACATCTTCGGTTACCACGGTTTGCAAATCGGTTTATCGCCTGTCAACAGTTTGAGAAACAGCCGCATCAGCCATTGCTGGGTGGCTGAATGCGACAGCAACGGCTTGCAGGAAGTCACCAAGCCATCTTTGTTGATGGACTGCGAAGCCCTGCCGTTCCCCGACCAAAGCCTGGACCTGGTGGTGTTACCGCATACCCTGGAGCTCAGCCGTGACCCGCATGCGACTTTGCGCGAAGTCGAGAGAGTGCTGGTGCCCGAGGGCAGCCTGATCATCAGCGGTTTCAATCCGCTGAGTCTGTGGGGCCAGCGCCACCGCCGCGCGCAGTGGTATGCCAGGCTGGGCATCCACAGTTTTTTTCTGCCGCCGCAGGTGGACTTCATCGGCTACTGGCGTTTGCGCGACTGGTTGCGTTTGCTGAGTTTTGAAGTCTCGGGCGGCCGCTTCGGTTGTTACCGGCCTTCGGTGGCTTCGCCAGCATGGTTGTCGCGTTTTGCCTGGATGGACAAGGCAGGTGACCGCTGGTGGCCGATTCTGGGAGCGGTGTACTTTCTGGTTGCGATCAAAAGGGTGCGCGGCATGCGCTTGCTCGGACCTGTGTGGAAACGCTCCAAAACCCGCGCCGTGGCGGCGGTGCCGTCGGTCAATTCGGGCCGTTCAACCTCCAGCCGTGAGGACATCGCATGAGCCGGGTCACGATTTACACTGACGGGGCTTGCAAGGGTAACCCGGGGCCGGGCGGCTGGGGCGTGTACATGCGTTACGGTGACAGCGAAAAGGATTTGTTCGGCGGCGAAGGCCAGACCACCAATAACCGCATGGAACTGCAGGCGGTGATTGAGGCTTTGCGGGCATTGAAACGCCCCTGTCAGGTGGATTTTTACCTCGACAGTGAGTACGTGCGCAAAGGTATCACCGAGTGGCTCAGCGGCTGGAAAGCTCGCGGCTGGCGTACCGTTTCTAAGCAGGCGGTGAAAAACGAGGATTTGTGGCGCCTGCTTGACGAGGCATTGATGACCAGCGAACACAGCATCACCTGGCACTGGGTGAAAGGCCACTCCGGAAACCACGGCAACGACCGGGCAGATGCTCTGGCAAACGAGGGGGTCAGGTTATTTCAAGCAGGTTTATAATGGATTCAACCGACTTGCAGCCCCTTGCAGCCATGTCCTCGAAAAACCGAAACACAATTCTTGCCCTTATTGCATTGGCTGTTGCCGGTGCCGGCGGCTGGTGGTACCAGAACCGCCCTGCTGTGACTGCCCCTGCCCCTGCCCCTGGTTCCGCCGCACATGCGGGCGGTGCGGCTTTCGCCGCCAAGCCACCCGCACCCGGCGCACCTGGCGCTGCACCCCTTGTCGCCATGGGTGTGGAAGTGGCCGTGGTGGAAAGCGCCAACCTTCGCGACGACGCCCAGGCCGTGGGCACGCTGAAGTCGCGCCAGAACACCGTCATCCAGCCCGAAGTAGCCGGGCGGGTGGTTGCACTGGGTTTTACTGACGGCAGCCAGGTGCGCGCCGGTCAAATGCTGGTGCAACTCGACGATGCATTGCAGCGCGCGGAAATTCAGCAGGCACAGGCACAGGTATCGATCGCCCAGGCGAATCACCGTCGCAACCAGGAACTGGTGGCACAAAACTTCATCGCTCAGCGTTCGCTGGATGAAAGTCAGGCCAATCTGCAAGTGGCGCAGGCGCAACTGTCGCTCAGCTGTTCGCGCTGGCAACGCATGAAAATCCTGGCACCTTTTTCAGGCACGTTGGGTATTCGCACCGTGAATGTCGGCGACTTTGTCAAGGAAGGCGCCGACCTGGTGAATCTGGAAGACCTCAGCGCCTTGTATGTCGATTTCCGCCTGCCCGAGCGTTACCAGGGCAAAGTGGCTTTGCGTCAGACGGTCGATGTGCAGGTCGACGCCATCCCAGGCCACAGTTTTCAGGCGCGCATTGAGGCCATTGACCCCTTGATTGACGCCAACGGCCGCTCCATCAGTGTGCGCGCCATTCTGGGCAATAGCGGCGGTTCGGGCAAAGCCAAGGCCGCTGACAAGCCGGCACCTGCGCCCCGGCCGGTCAATGCCGCGCCTCAGGCCAGCGAGGGCGTCTGTCCGGCTGCTCAGTTGCCTGCGGCTTCAGGCGGCATCGCTACCGGCCCCTTGCGCCCGGGCATGTTTGCCCGCGTGAATGCCTTGTTCGGCATCAAGCAAGCCGCCTTGTCCATTTCTGAAGAAGCCATCGTGTCCACGGGCGGTAAACAATTTGTCGTCAAGGCCGTTCCTCCCGAGGCCGTGCCTGAACATGGTCCCTTGCCGCCGGACACCAAGCTGGTGTCGCAGCGCACCGAGGTCAAACTCGGCGCGCGCAGGCCCGGCCGTGTAGAAATCCTGTCCGGGCTGTTAGCCGCCGACACTGTGGTGGTCGCGGGACAGTTCCGTCTGCAAAAAGACGGCACAGCGCTGCGCGTGATCGAAACCAGGAACTGACATGCAATTGCCTGAACTGTCGATACGTCGCCCGGTTTTCGCGACCGTGTTGTCCATGCTGATTGTGTTGATCGGCGTGGTCGCATTCAACCGCCTGGTGGTGCGCGAGTACCCCAAGATTGACAACCCGACGGTCACGGTGGAAACCCGTTATGTCGGTGCTTCGAGTGCGGTGGTTGAATCGCAAGTGACCAAAACCCTGGAAGATTCCTTATCCGGTGTCGAAGGCCTGGACGTGATTACCTCCATCAGCCGCCAGGAGCAAAGTCAGATCACGGTCAAATTTCTGCTGTCGCGCGACCCGGATGCAGCGGCTTCAGATGTGCGCGACAAGGTCTCGCGGGTGCGTCAGCGTCTGCCGGTCGGCATCGACGAACCCGTGATCGCCAAGGTTGAGGCTGATGCTTTTCCGGTGATCTGGTTCTCGCTCAGCTCAGAGACCATGAACACGCTGCAACTCAGTGACCTGGCCAACCGCATTGTCAAGCCCATGATGCAAACCGCGCCCGGCGTGGCCGATGTGCGCATCTTCGGCGAGCGCAAATACGCCATGCGCATCTGGCTTGACACCGACCGCCTGGCCGCCTACAAGCTGACCACGCAGGACGTGGAAGAGGCCTTGCGCCGCTCTAATATTGAGGTCCCGGCGGGCAGGGTGGAAAGCCAGTCGCGCGAGTTCAACGTGACCACCGCCACCGATTTGAGCAAGCCCGAAGAGTTCGAGGACATTGTGGTGCGCAGTGTCAACGGCATGGTGGTGCGCATGCGCGATGTGGCTCGGGTTGAAATCGGTCCGCTGGCCGCGCGTTTTCTGGTCCGCTACAACGGCGGCGAAGCGGTTGCCCTGGGGGTGCTGCGAAACACCACCGCCAATCCGTTGGAACTCACCAAGTCCTTGACGGCGATGCTGCCGCGCATCAGGGAAAACCTGCCGCCTGCGGCCAGGATTGAAACGTCCTACGACTCATCGGTGTTCATTGAAAAATCCATCGAAGCTGTTTTCAAGACCATTTTCGAGGCTGCTGCGCTGGTCGCTCTCGTGATCTTTTTCTTCCTGCGCACCCTGCGTGCCTCAATCATTCCGCTGATCACCATCCCGGTGTCGTTGACCGGCAGCTTTGCGTTGATGGCCCTGTTCGGCTTTTCCATCAACTCGCTGACCTTGCTGGCGCTGGTGCTGGCCATCGGGCTGGTGGTGGACGATGCCATCGTGGTGCTGGAGAATATTTACCGCTACATCGAAGAGGGCATGGAGCCGTTTGCCGCCTCCATCAAAGGGGTTCGTGAAATCGGTTTTGCCGTGGTCGCCATGACGCTCACCCTGGTGGCGGTGTTTGCGCCGCTGGCGTTCACGCCCGGGCGCACCGGTCGCTTGTTTGCCGAATTTGCGCTGGCCCTGGCCGGCGCGGTGCTGGTCTCCGGCGTGGTGGCCTTGTCGCTGTCGCCCATGATGTGTTCGCTGCTGCTCAAGCAGAACAAAAA
>SHXP01000161.1 GCA_009693225.1 Limnohabitans sp.
CTGGAACAATTTTTCCTGCGGTGAACATACCGGCACCCATTTTGATGCACCCATACACTGGATTTCGGGCAAGGATCTGCCTAACAACTCGGTGGACACCATTCCGCCGCAGCATTTTGTCGCGCCTGCCTGTGTCATAGATTGCTCTGAGCAAGTCAGCGGCAATGACGACTACCTGCTAACGGTACAAGACATAGAACGGTATGAAGCCCGGCACGGGAAAATTCCCGCGCGGTCCTGGGTATTGATGCGTACAGACTGGTCCAGGCGACAGGACCCGCAAGCCTACCAGAATTTTGATCAGACGGGTCAACACACACCGGGACCCGGTACGCAAGCGGTACGATTTCTGGTGGAACAACGCGACGTGCTGGGGTTTGGTTCTGAAACCATAGGGACTGATGCCGGTCAAGGCGCTCACCTACACCCGCCTTATCCATGCCACTACTATATGCACGGCGCCGGCCGCTACGGTCTTCAATGCTTGAGTAACCTGGATTTATTGCCGCCTGCAGGCGCGTTGCTGATTTGCCCTCCCTTGAAAATTGAAAAGGGTAGCGGCAGTCCGCTGCGGGTGCTGGCTCTGGTAGAACATCAGCCATGAAACACGCACCCGCGATTGCAGCAGTCACCGGCGGAAGTGCCGGCATAGGTCAAGCTGTTTGTGAAGATCTGCTGGCCAAGGGTTACGAAGTGATCTCCTTGTCGCTGGGTAAGCCGCAAATTTCTCATGCGCGATTTCACACAATTGAGGTTGATTTGACAGACAGGCATGCCAGTGCGCAGGCCATAGCGCATATGACGCAAGGCTTTGAAGTGACGACCCTGGTGCATAACGCAGGGGTGATAAGACCGGCATTGATTGACGATGTCACACTGGATCAACTCGATGAATTGGTCAGCCTGCACCTGGGCTGCGCCATACAACTCGTGCAAGCGGTATTGCCACACATGCGTGCAGCTCATTTCGGTCGCATTGTGTTCATGTCCTCGCGTGCGGCCCTGGGCGCAGCCACGCGCAGTGCTTACTCAGCCACCAAGGCGGGCATGATAGGCATGTTGCGCACCTGGGCGCTTGAACTCGGCCCGCACGGCATCACTGTCAATGCGGTTGCCCCCGGCCCTATACGCACCGATATGTTTTACGGGGTGATTCCTAAAGACAGCGAACGGGAGCGGACTCTGGCTGCAGCAATTCCCGTCAGACGTCTGGGCGAGACCCTTGACATAGCTCATGCGGTGGGCTTTTTGGCCGCCCCGCAAAGCAGCTTCATCACCGGACAGGTGCTGTATGTCTGCGGCGGCTCCAGTGTGGGCAGCCTGACGCTTTGACATCAGCCTGTCCATTCGGGCTATCTCATTTCATGCTGATTTCTGTGTAATAGGGGTTCAGCGAAATTCGCTAGAGGTTTTTTCTTGGCGGCAAACCGGTGTGCTGGGTCAATATTTTTTCTGACGCGGCTTTCACCCGGCAAGTGGTGCCAGGCGAGGTTTTGGTGGTGACAGTCGTGCTGTTTTTGCGCCGGCTGAGGTATAGGCTTCGGTACTGAGCGGCTGAAAACGCGGTATCAAATGCTACTTGCCGTTGCCGATCAAATTAGCATGACCCATGGCTTTGAGTGCTTCGCGCAACAGCGGCCAGTTGTTCGGGTCGTGGTATCGCAAAAACGCTTTTTGTAATTTGCTGGTCTACTCAAAAATTAACTTTGACTTGGATTTAATCACACTGCCTGCAAGCAGAAAACAGCTTGCTGTTTGGTCATGGCACTTTCGCCTGCGCGGCTTCGTTTTCCACTTTCTTGCGCAATGCCACCAATTGAGCGGCTGCGTTGTCTTGCCCTGCCAAAGCAGGTGCAGCTTGCATCAAACGGTCAAATTTGCTGCTGCCGCGCGCATGCGTGTCGCTATAGCCTTTGACCAACCGACGGCAACGGATGACTTCCACGGCCAGCATATAGTCTTTTGTAATCACACTGTGAACCATGTCCAGCCAATGCGTCAGGTGAGCGGTTTCCTCCGCATGGCGCCGGCTGTGGCGGCGAAAACGACTCAGCCCGGCTAGTATTTGCAGCATGCATTGGCCTATGACGGTGTGCGGCCGCAGGCGTTTACCGTCGCCGATCACTGCCAGCAACAGTTTTTTCAGCGGCGGAATCCCTTCAATCCAATGGCCCCATGAGGCTGGAAACAAACCATAAATCTCTTCGATGCGCGGGTGGAAAAACTCCACGCTGCCGACCACTTCATCCGCACCGGCGCCAACCTCTTCACGCAAACGCTGCGTGCGCTGTATGCGGGTTTTGAGTTCAGCCACGCGAATCACATCGTCGTAAGACATGGCCACCGCCAGCCAGCGCGCCGCTTCCAGCGTGGCCAGGTGCGCGTGATGTGCGCCGCCGTGCGCCAGACCGTGTTGATGCAAAGCAGACATGCGCTCCAGGTATTCACGACCGTAGACAATGTCTTGAAACTCGAGCACGCGTTGCAAGCCCGCACCGAGTATGGCATGGCAAGAGGCAGGAAATTCTTTTTCAATGCGGGCGCGCAAAGGCTCGACCTGCACAGCGGCGGCACGCGCAGGCAAGGGGCGCGGTGCGGTGGCCATCGGGTCTGCGAGTGTGTCGTGCTGTTGCGGTTGTCGCGTTGACTGCAAACCCGCTTGAAAACAGCGCAGACTGGCTTCCACGCCTATGCCTGCACGGCGTATCGTGTCTTGGTAGGCAGCATCTTCAAACGGTAACTCAGCGGCACCGGCCAGCGCACCGAACAAGGCCGCAGATAACACGCTGCGCTGCTGAGCAGCAATGGCTTGCATGTCGTCGTGCAGAAAACGCCGTGCGTGTGTCAGGCCTGCGCCCAGCACCGCAGAGGCGTCGGCAATGCCGTTGCCGGGATTGACTTTCTCCAGCGTGGCGTAATCGCGGTGTGAAGAAGTGATGAGTGTGGTTCTGTCTGAGGTAACCAAGCCGCGTTGCATGGCGCGACCGGCCTCCATCAACTCAGAGGCGATGACGATATCGACCTCGCCGGGCACCGGCATTTGCGCCAGCACAGGTGTCTTGCCGTTGGCGGCAATGTGCGCCTGCGCATACAACTCGGTGTAGTAAATAGTCGCGCCGGTGCGTTGCGCCACACCGGCCACCGAGGTGGCCTGCGCCAAGTAGTGATTGTGCGTGGCCAGATCGACGATCCAATCGACCAAGACACCGCCGCCCTGCCCGCCCATGGCAAGAATGGCGATGGTGATGGGACGCGCCGGATCGGTACCTAAGGTGCGCACCGCGCTCATGCTGAGAAGTCCTCGTAAAGTGCCCGCGCGTGCAAGCTGCGCTGTTGCCGGCTTTGCATCCAGCCGACCACCACCTGCTGCAAGCGGTGAAGCCATTTTTCAAATACACCGGCGTTGCGTACCCACTCAATGCGGTAGAAAGACGGGCACAAAACAGCGGCGTCGGCCACTTCGCCGCAATGCCCGCAGGCCACACAGCCGTCGTCCACATGCGCCACCGGGTCGGGCTTGAGCGGGTCGCCGCTGTTTTTCAAAGTGAGCGATGGACAACCCGAGAGCCGCATGCACGCGTGGTCGCCGCTGCACACCGATGCGTCGACGCCGAATTTTTCTTTCACCACGCGTTCACCGCTTTTCACCGCAGCGGCGATTTGCGGTTTGACGCGCCGCTGCTTGTTCAGCATGCATTCGCTTTGCGCGATCACCACCTTAGGACCTTTGTAATCTGTGGTCAGCGCATCGTTAAGCACATCTCGCATGTGGTTGACGTCGTAGGTGTAGTCCACGGTCTTCACCCATTCCACGCCTACACCGCGCACTGCGGCTTCGATGGGGTGTTGCATGCTTCGGTTGTCTTTTTGCGAGCGCGATGACAGCAAGTCCTGGCCGCCCGTTGCCGCCGAGTAGTTGTTGTCCACAATGACGATGACGCCGTCGGCCTTGTTGAACACCGCATTGCCTATGCCGCTGGCCAGACCGTTGTGCCAGAAACCGCCGTCACCCATGACGGAAATCGAGCGCTTGCCCGCTTGCACATTCATGGCTGCTGCACTTGCAGCGCCCAGGCCGTAGCCCATGGTGGTCGCGCCCAAATGAAACGGCGGCATAGCGGCGAACAAATGGCAACCAATGTCGGCTGAAATATGGTGCATGCCCAGGTCTTGCTGTACCAAGGTCATGGCAGAAAAAATCGGCCGTTCCGGGCAACCGACGCAAAACCCCGGCGGGCGCGCCGGTACCACCGTGGCCAGTTCGGGCGCAGCCAAACGCGTCATCGCTGCCACTGCCACCTGCGCTTGGGCGGCACCGCTGACTTGCGTTTTCACTTGCTCGATGACGGCACCGGCCTGCTGCACTGCTTGCGATGGTTTGACCGGCATACCCAGCGACACTGGTTTGGCTAAGCCCGCCGGGTGGTACTTGGACAAGAAAGCCTCAAGCCCGCGCTTCAAGGTTTGCACCGTGTATTCACCGGCCTGCGGCAGCATGTCTTTGCCGTGCACCGTGGTGCGAATTTGGGCGCGGCCCAGCACCGTGTGTATGGCCTGCTCGTGGTACTCGGGCTGGCCTTCTTCAATCACCAGAATGGCTTTTTTGCCTTCGCAAAACCGCTGTATTTCTTCGTCTATCACCGGGTAAGCAACATTCATCACATAAAGCGGAATGCGCGATTTGCCGTAGATGTCGGCCATGTCGTAAGCCATCATGGCGCGCATCACGTTGTTGTACATGCCGCCCAGCATGACGATGCCTATGTCGTTCAAATCGCCATCAAAAAATTCGTTCAAGCCGCGCTCTTTGATAAAGCGCACCGCCGTCGGCCAGCGGTCCAGGATTTTTTCGTGCTCGTGTAAATAACTGGCAGGCGGCAGCACGATGCGGCTGGTGTCGCGCAGCGGTGTTTCCAGCGCCTGCTTTAAGGTGAATGCGGGTGCGCGGTTGGCTCGAGTGACAAAGCTGCCGTGCAAATGGCAGGAGCGAACCCGCAACTCCAACATCACTGGCGTATGGCTGGCCTCAGACAATTCAAAGCCGTCGTGCACCGCCTTGACAATGGCCGGCAGATTCGGGCGCGGGTCCAGCAGCCAGATTTGCGATTTCATGGCGAACGCATGGCTGCGCTCCTGCATGATGGACGAACCCTCGCCGTAGTCTTCGCCGATGATGATGAGCGCGCCGCCGGTGACGCCGCCCGAGGCCAGATTGGCCAGCGCGTCAGAGGCGACATTGGTGCCTACCGTGGACTTCCAGGTGACTGCGCCGCGTATCGGATACATGACCGACGCTGACAGCGTGGCCGCTGCGGTGGCCTCGCTGGCGCTGGACGCGAAATGAACGCCGAGTTGCTGCAAGATGGGTTGGGCATCGGCCAGCACATCCATCAAATGCGAAATCGGCGAGCCTTGATAACCGGCCACGTAACCAACTCCGCACTCGAGCAAGGCCTTGGTCACCGCCAATATGCCTTCGCCGTGAAACACTGTGCCGGGTTCGGCCAGCAGTTGTTGTACTTCTTTGGTGAATGAACGTTCAGCCATGTCCGCTCCAGTCTGTTGCGCTTAAGCGCCTTCCGTGATCTGAACTTGCGCTTTTAGACGTGCATCTTA
>SHXP01000162.1 GCA_009693225.1 Limnohabitans sp.
GCGTTTCGGGTGATCAAGTGTCAATTTGGATACCGCAAGACTCGCTACCGTGGCTTGGTAAAGAACACAGCGCAACTCATCACGCTGTTTGCACTGAGCAATTTGTGGATGGTGAGGAAACGAATCCTGGTCGCCAATGGGTGAGTGCGACCAACATAGCTTAAAAAAATGAGCTTGCCGCCAGCCCCTGTCTGTCCTTGGCAGGCCAGCCAGACTTATTCGACAGACGGCAGCCACCACCCCTCTATAATCTTTTTTTCCACCTACAGGGAACCGCGCGTTCCCGCTTTGGACATGACCAAATTTGTGTTTGTCACCGGCGGTGTGGTGTCTTCCCTGGGCAAGGGAATCGCTGCTGCCTCACTTGCCGCGATTCTTGAATCGCGGGGCCTCAAAGTCACCCTCATCAAACTGGACCCGTATATCAACGTCGATCCCGGCACCATGTCGCCGTTCGAGCACGGCGAGGTGTTTGTCACCGAAGACGGCGCCGAAACCGACCTGGACCTGGGCCACTATGAACGCTTCATCACCACGCGCATGCGGCGCACCAACAATTTCACCACCGGCCAGATTTACAAAAGCGTGCTGGAAAAGGAACGGCGCGGCGAATACCTCGGTACCACGGTGCAGGTCATTCCGCACATCACCAACGAAATTCAGGACTTCATCAAGCGCGGTGCCGGTGTCGGCACACCGGACTCGGTCGACGTGGCCATCGTCGAAGTCGGCGGCACGGTCGGCGACATCGAATCGCTGCCCTTTCTGGAAGCCGTGCGTCAAATGAGTTTGCGCATGGGCCCGCATAACGCCGCCTTTGTCCACCTGAGCTATGTGCCCTGGATCGCCGCCGCCGGCGAACTCAAAACCAAACCTACCCAGCACACGGCCCAAAAACTGCGCGAAATCGGTATCCAGGCTGACGCCCTGGTGTGTCGCGCCGACCGCCCGATCCCGCAGGAAGAACGCTCCAAGATTTCGCTGTTTTCCAATGTGCCCGAATGGGGCGTGATCTCCATGTGGGATGTGGACACGATTTACAAAGTGCCGCGCATGCTGCACGAGCAAGGTCTGGACGCGCTCATTTGCGAAAAACTCAAGCTCAACACTCCGCCGGCCAGCTTGAAACGCTGGGACCAACTGGTGCACGCGGTCGAGCACCCTGAGTTCGAATTGCACATCGCCATGGTCGGCAAATACGTCGATCTGTCCGACAGCTACAAATCCTTGAACGAGGCGCTACTCCACGCGGGTATACGCAAACAATCGCGCGTGCATGTCGAGTACATCGACTCCGAAACCCTAAGCGCTGAGTACACGGCCCAGCTATCGCGTTTTGATGCGATTCTGGTGCCGGGCGGTTTCGGCAAACGCGGCATAGAGGGCAAGATTTGCGCTGCCCGCTACGCGCGCGAGCAAAAAGTGCCGTATCTCGGCATTTGCCTGGGCATGCAAATCGCCACCATCGAATACGCCCGCCATGTAGCCGGCTTGAAAGACGCTAACAGCACCGAGTTCGAGCCCGATGGCCCACACCCGGTGATCGCCTTGATTACCGAATGGAAAGACGCTGACGGCAGCATCAAGCAACGCGATGCGCAGTCCGATCTGGGCGGCACCATGCGCCTTGGCGCGCAAACATCGAATGTCACCAAGGGCACGCTGGCGCATGAAATTTACGGCGACGTGGTCACTGAGCGCCATCGCCACCGCTACGAGGCCAATGTCAATTACCTCGACATCCTGCGTAACGCTGGCCTGGTCATTTCTGCGCTGACGCAGCAGGAACACCTGACAGAAATCGTCGAACTACCGCGCAGCGTTCACCCCTGGTACATAGGCGTGCAGTTCCACCCCGAGTTTAAGTCCACACCCTGGGACGGCCACCCGCTTTTCAACGCCTTTATTCGCGCCGCCCTGTCTTACCAGTCCGAGCGTCAAAAACCCAAGGTGGTGGCATGAAACTGTGCGGCTTTGACGCCGGGCTCAACCACCCTTTTTTTCTGATCGCCGGTACTTGCTCGATAGAGGGTTTGCAAATGTCTTTGGACGTGGCCGGGCAATTGCACGAGATTTGCAGCGGCCTGGGCATTCATCTCATTTACAAAGGCTCGTTCGACAAGGCCAACCGTTCTTCGGGCAGCACTCAGCGCGGTGTGGGCATCGACGCCGGCTTGAAAATCCTGGACGAGGTGCGCCGCCAAATCCGGGTGCCTGTGCTGACCGATGTGCACAACGAATCACAGGTGGCTGCCGTGGCCAGCGTGGTCGACGTGTTGCAAACCCCGGCGTTTTTGTGCCGCCAAACCGATTTCATCCGTGCCGTGGCGCAATCGGGCAAGCCGGTCAACATCAAAAAAGGCCAGTTCCTCGCGCCTTGGGACATGAGCAACGTGATCGACAAAGCGCGTGCAGCCGCCCGTGAAAAAAGCCTGCCCGAGGACAACTTCCTGGCCTGCGAACGCGGCGTGAGCTTCGGCTACAACAACCTGGTAGCCGACATGAGCAGCTTGGCTGAAATGCGCAAAACTGGCGCGCCCGTGATCTTTGATGTGACCCACTCGGTGCAAAAACCGGGCGGCCTGGGGCAAGCCAGTGGCGGGGCCCGCGAGATGGTGCCGGTATTGGCCCGCGCAGGGGTGGCCGCAGGGGTGGCGGGATTGTTCATGGAAACCCACCCCCGGCCTGGCGAAGCTTGGTCCGATGGCCCGAACGCCGTACCGCTCAAACACATGAAAGCCCTGCTGCAAATCTTGCAGGCGCTGGACCGTGCCGCCAAAAGCCAGCCTTGGCTGGAAAACGATTTTGCAGCCTGAATGAGTGTTCCTTGTAGGCCCGGCGGGGTCTGCGTGTTTTTCAAGAAGAAAGTCAGAAAATGAGTGCCATAGTTGATATCGTCGGTCGTGAAATTCTGGACAGCCGGGGCAACCCGACCGTTGAATGTGATGTGTTGCTGGAAAGCGGCGTCATGGGCCGCGCTGCGGTGCCCTCGGGCGCGTCCACCGGCAGCCGTGAAGCCATCGAATTGCGTGACGGCGATCCGAACCGTTACGGCGGCAAAGGCGTTCTCACTGCCGTGGAACACATCAACCACGACATCACCCAGGCCGTCATCGGCCTGGACGCTTCGGACCAGGCCTTTCTGGATCACACACTCATAGAACTCGACCGCACCGACAACAAGGCACGCATCGGTGCCAACGCCATCCTGGCGGTTTCGATGGCGGTAGCACGCGCCGCGGCCGAAGAATCCGGTTTGCCGTTGTACCGTTATTTCGGCGGCATGGGCCGCATGCAAATGCCGGTGCCCATGATGAACGTGATCAACGGCGGCGCCCACGCCAACAACAACCTCGACCTGCAAGAGCTGATGATCATCCCGGTCGGCGCGCCCACATTCCGTGAAGCCGTGCGTTACGGCGCCGAGGTGTTCCACGCATTGAAAAAAATCATGAGCGACAAGGGCATGAGCATTGCCGTCGGCGACGAAGGCGGTTTTGCGCCCAACGTGCTCGGCCACGAAGCCGCCATTCAGATGATCCTGGACGCGATTTACAAAGCCGGTTTCACTGCCGGTGAGCAAATCATGCTGGGCCTGGACTGCGCCGCCAGCGAGTTCTACCGCGACGGCAAATACCAGCTCAAAGGCGAGGGCCTGGAGCTCGATGCCGCCCAGTGGACCGATATGCTGGCCGCCTGGGCCGACAAATACCCGATCATCAGCATTGAAGACGGCATGGCCGAGGGCGACTGGGACGGCTGGAAGCACCTGACCGATCGCCTGGGCAAGAAGGTCCAGCTGGTCGGCGACGACCTGTTCGTCACCAACACCAAGATCCTGCAGGAAGGCATAGACAAGGGCGTTGCCAACTCCATCCTGATCAAAATCAACCAGATCGGCACGCTCAGCGAGACTTTCGCGGCCATCGAGATGGCCAAACGCGCCGGCTACACCTCGGTAATCAGCCACCGTTCGGGCGAGACCGAAGACACCATCATTGCCGACATTGCAGTGGGCACCAACGCCGGTCAGATCAAAACCGGCTCGCTCAGCCGCACGGAACGTCTTGCTAAATACAATCAACTTTTGCGTATTGAGGAAGATCTGGGTACCATAGCCACCTATCCAGGCCGCGCGGCCTTCTACAACCTGCGCGGCTGAACAACAATAAAGCTGTACCGATGCGTCGTCCCGTCCCGCTGTTTTTGCTTGGCCTGCTGCTGGTTTTACAACTCCAGTTGTGGTTCGGCCGCGGCAGCATCCCGGACGTGTGGCGACTGCGCCAGCAATACCAGGACCAGTTGCAAGCCAATGCCAGATCGCAAAACGATATTGAGCGACTGCGTGCCGAGTTGCGCGATTTACGCGATGGTCTGGAAATGGTCGAGGAGCGTGCCCGCGCTGAAATCGGCATGGTCAAGCCCAACGAAATATTTGTACAACTGGCCAAACCCGCCAAGTGAGCACCACATCACAGCGCACCGTAGTGCTGGCCGGGGGCAACGTTACGGCACGTCAGTCACTGGCCACGAAGCTGCAGACCAGCTTGCTCAGCCAGTCCCTGGAAATGGAATTTTTCTGTCCTGCAACACCGCAGGACCTGGCGCATACGCCGGCAGACGCCAGACATTTGCTCTGGCGAAACCCAGAGGATACGGCTTGCACCTCCGCACATAACGGTTGGCGCGACCAGTTGCATGAACTGCAGCGCGCTTACCAAAGCCTGCACGCCGGCAGCGAATCGGTCTTGCAGCAAGCTGTGTTTGCCTTGGTCAATGGACAGATCGAAGCCATGAAACGCCCTGAGATTGCAGGGCGCAGGCAAGGTTTGTGTGAATGCTGTGCCGACCCGGCTTGCGAACAGAAATTGTTCGGCCGTTTATTGCAAGGCTGAGCTGGCGGGCGGCACCGGCGGCAGCCCCTGTACAAACAACTGCGCAGCGTCCACCGCGTCATAGCGGTATTGCTGGCCGCAGAAATCACAGCCCACCTCAATCAGCTCGCACTCGGAAAGAATGCTGTCGGCGTCTTCCCGGCCCAGGCTGCGGATCATATTGCTGACGCGCTCCCGGTTGCACGAGCAGACAAAACGCGGCGAATCCATGCCGGGTTCGGGCGCAAAGTGACGCAATTCCTCCTGCCAGAACAAGCGGTGCAGCA
Organism: Limnohabitans sp.; assembly: GCA_009693225.1. Lineage (GTDB taxonomy): Bacteria > Pseudomonadota > Gammaproteobacteria > Burkholderiales > Burkholderiaceae_C > Limnohabitans. The sequence goes on from SHXP01000162.1 coordinate 5,162, forward strand.
CCTTGTCCGGGGTGAGTTGCAACAACTCATCTGAGGTCAGGCTGTTGGCCAGAATGGCGATGCGGTTGTAGTCTTCGCTTTGGCCGATGGCGTCTTCCTCGGTCATGGTTTTGCTGCCGCCTAGGTTGGCGATGCCGCCCACGGGCAAGCGCTGTATCAGCAGACCGGCAGCCACTTTGTCGTTAGCGGCCAGCACCAGCGTGGTGTCAAGCTGTTCGCTTTGCAGCATGTAATGCGCCAGCACATCGCTGAAGCGCTTTAACAGGCTGCTGAAATACTCCCGGAATATGTGCACCGATGAGCTTATTCAAACGTTATAGACATAGCAATATTGCAAGCACTTTTTTTGAAAATCATGCGCGGAGCCGATAGTTTTACTGAAAGCCTTTTTACGATGCGCCGACTT
>SHXP01000163.1 GCA_009693225.1 Limnohabitans sp.
GCTGCCATTGGCGGTTTGCTGTTGGCCGTGTGCAAGCCCAAACCGGCCATCCACAGTTTGTTCAATCTGTTGCGCAGCGTGCCCGAATTGGTCTGGGCGACCTTGACGGTGCTGGCGGTCGGACTCGGTCCGTTTGCAGGCGCGCTGGCGCTGGCGCTGGCCTTGCAACACGCCGGAGCATCACGCAGCCTGGCTTTTATGTATGCCACTCTGCCTCTGGTCGCCCCGCAGTTGCTTGCCTACACGCTGTACCGCTGGGAAATGAACATACGCATGGCTGCCATCCTGGGCTTTGTCGGCGCAGGCGGTCTGGGGCAAATGCTTTATGTGGCGCTGTCGCTGATGAACTACCCGCAGGCCTGCACGGTCATCATGGCCATGCTGTTGCTGTCTGTGCTGGTCGACCAGGCCAGCGCCCGGCTCAGACGCGGCATGGACTGACGAGCTTGTTTATTTTTTGATACTGACCAGCTCGACTTCAAACTGCAGCACTGATTTAGGCGGAATCACGCCGCGTATGCCTTCATCGCCGTAGGCCGTCGCAGGCGGACAGGTCAGGCGGGCTTTGCCGCCCACTTTGATTTTTTGCATGCCGTCGGTCCAGCAGGGAATCACACGGTTCAAGGGAAAGGCAATCGGTTCGCTGCGTTTGTAACTGCTGTCAAACTCTTTGCCGTCGGGCAAAGTGCCCCGGTAATGCGCGACCACCGTGTCTGCGGCAGTGGGACTCGCGCCTGTACCTTCTTTAAGGTGCTCGATTTTCACGCCGGTGGGCAATGTCTCGGTTTTATTTTCGGCACTGGCGACCCTGACCGACAAGGCCAGCAAGCCGGCAGACAAAAATAGGGATGTTTTCATGGTGAGATGCAGTTGGTGGAAATCGGGCATTATCGATGCTGACTCCGTACGGCTTGCGCCTGATGTGTGAAGACCCGGCAAAAGCAATCCACCGAGCAAAATTCCGCCCACATGCTTGCTTAATTGGCGTTGGCCGCGCGGCAACGCTGTATGTCACACGCGGTGGGCAACAAGGAGCGGTATTCAAAATTTTTGGGCATGAAACCGTTGTCACGGATAAAACACTTTTCGCCGGCTTCGTTGCTGTAATAAGAAAGCACATCGACACAACGGCGCGAATGCGCTGTCAGGCCTTGAAAGTGCCCGACTTCGTGCGAGACCACCATTTGCAGGGTTTCAATCAGATTGCGATTGGGATTAGTTTTCTTCAGATTTTGAAATGCCTCCGGGCTGAGCGTCAGTGTTTTTTTGGTGATGTTGGCCAGCCCGATAGTGCCCAGCTTGTCGTCATCGTTCCATTGCACACTGATTTTCAAAACGCCTTTGGCATCGAAAAAATCACGCCTGAGAATCACCGTGTTCTGGCCACCGCACTGGTCCCAGGCCGAAGCCGCCTGTTGCAATACGGAAAACACCGCGTCTTCGCTCACGCCCAAAGGCGCGCCCTGGTGTTCATACACGTAGACCATGCTGGGGCTGAGCATTTTCGTGTCTTTGGCACCGTCGTTCCAGGTAACGATTTCGTTGGGAAGACATTGTGCAATTTCGCTTTCGCGCAAGGAATATTCTTTACTGACTGCGGTTTTCTCGTCCACCTTGTTGGGCAGGCGCTTGACTTTATTGGTGGCCGTGATGTTAACGCTGCCCGAAGGCGCAATCACCGGGGCGGTGGTTGTGCTTTTGCTGACCTCCAGGGTCGAAGGCAAGGGTTTTTTGGTCAGGTGCAGTTGCTTGACGGTCTGGTGAACTTTTTCCGTGTCTGCTGTTCCCAGCCACACCGCCACATTGCTGCGTATGGCTTCTATGTCGTTGTAGGAACAGTCTTTGCCGTACCTGGCCAGCCACTCCAGCGCACGTTTTTCACGCACCTGCACATCATTGATGGAATAGGCCATGCTGCGGAAATCTTCTGCCTTGCACAATGGAGAAGCCTTTTCCTCCTGCACCGGATTCGGGGCCTGACCCGGCGCACCCGGGGGCAACAAAGCCAGGCCGAGCACAAGCAGGGCCGCCGGCAAATACCGCTTCTTCAGAAAAAGGCTGTTATTATAAGTGAAAAACATGGCTCACATCAAAATACAGGCTGGATGTTAGCAATCGGCAGTTGCGGTGTGAGCTTGACCGTTTCAACGGTCGAATATTCAACATTCAACCCTGTACCGAATAACCGCCGTCAACCGGTATGGCGGTACCGGTCAGAAAATCCGAAGCCGCACCGGCAAGAAACACCGCGACACCGGCGAAATCGTCTGGCACGCCCCAGCGTTTGGCGGGCGTTCTGTCAAGCACACGCTCATGCAAGCCTGGGACATCGATGCGCGCCTGGCGCGTCAAAGCCGTGTCTATCCATCCCGGCAGAATCGCATTCACCTGTATGTTGTCCGCCGCCCAGGCGCAGGCCATGGCGCGTGTCATTTGCACCAGGCCGCCTTTGGAGGCCGCATAAGGCGTTGCAAAAGATGCGCCGAAGATGGACATCATCGAACCGGTGTTGATGATTTTTCCGGCCCCTTGTTTTTTGAACTCGGGGTAGACCGCCTGCGAGCAGCAAAAAGCGCTGGTCAGGTTGGTTTGCAAGACTTGGTTCCACTCGGCCAGGGTGTAATCCTGCGGCGGCTTGCGGATATTGATGCCTGCGTTGTTGAGCAGAATGTCGACGCGCCCGTGCCTGTGCGCCGCCCGGCTGACCATGGCCTGGCATGAAGCCTCCTGCTGCACATCAACGTCAAGCCAGCTGGCCTGCCCGCCGACATCTTGAATCTGCGCCGCCGCAGCGGCGTTTTTCTCGCTGTTGCGACCGGCGATCACCACCGTGGCCCCGGCAGCCGCCAGGCCTGTGGCCATGCCCAGGCCAATGCCACTGTTGCCGCCGGTGACGATGGCGACTTTGCCGCTCAAATCAAACAAGTGCTTCATGTCGCAGTGACTCAGAATTTATGCGACGGCGGCAAGCCGTTTTGCGTGGCGACAAAGTCGGCCAGCATGGGCACGTATTTCTGGGCAAAACCTTGCGCTTCCATGGCGGCGAACGAGTTTTTCACCATCGACTGGATGGGGTGCAAAGCACCGATGTCGGTGGCCAGACTGCTCAGGTAGCGCATGTCCTTGTGCGCATTGGTGATGGTGAACTTGTGCGCGTTTTCATCGCCGTTCATGGTCCATTTCATGAAGGTGTCGTAGAACGGACTGCGCATGCGGCCCGAGCCGATGACCGAGTGAAACTGGTCCTGGCTCAAACCGGCTTTGCGGGCAATGGCCAGCGCTTCGGAAAATAAGGAGGCATAGCCCATGGCGACAAAGTTGTTCACCAGCTTCATGGTGTGACCCAGGCCGACCGGACCCAGATGCACGATGTTGCCGGCCCAGCACTCGATCACCGGTTTAACCGCGTTGAACAACTCGGGCGAGGCGCCGACCATGGCGTCCAAGGTGCCGGCTTCGGCTTCGGCCGGGGTACGGCCCAGCGGCGCGTCGATGAAATGCATGCCGTGGCTTTCTGCCAGCGCGGCCATTTGCTTGGTCGACACCGGATTCGAGGTCGAACAATCGATGATGATCAGGCCTTTTTTGCCGCCGGCGATCAAACCGTCAGGGCCGTTCATCAAGGCTTCTACTTGCGGCGAACCGGTGACGCACAAGTGCACGATGTCGCATTGCGATGCCAACTCGCGCGCGTTCTTAGCTTCGGTGGCACCCAGCGCTTTCAAACGCTCGACAGGTTCGCGGTTTTTGTGACCCATGATGACCAGCGGATGCCCTTTGGTCACAATGTTTTTGGCCATGCCTGCGCCCATCAGGCCCACGCCGATGAAGCCGATGACTTGTTTGCTCATGGTAGTTCTCCTCTGAAAAAATTAACGTATAAAGACCGTGACATCGGCGCAACCGGCGATCTCAAACCTCAGGTCCTGCCCGCTCACAGGGAAAAACGAGGCCAGCCAACTGCCGGTGGTCACCCATTGCCCGGCTTTGAACCGGTGGCCAAGTTGCTGGAAATGGTTGGCGATCCAGGCCATGGCTTGCAGCGGATGCCCCATGACATCGCGGCTGTGGCCGCTGCCGATCGGCTGAGCGTCGACATAGGCGGTGCCGGTGCTCTGCCACAAATCGTCAAAACGGGCTTTGTCAATCTGCGAGCCCAGCACCACGCCGTGGTTCCAGGCGTTTTCGGCCACCAGACTGAAAAAATTCTGCTTCAAATCGGGATACAGCGCGCGCCTGTCGTCGGCGATTTCCAGCGACGGGTAGGCGCAGGCGATGAAGTCAAGAATACTGTCAGCGGTCCACGGCGCTTTGCGCTCGGGCACATCGCGGGCGAATTGCAGCGCTAGCTCAAACTCGATGATCAGGTGCTGGCGTGCGGCCGACACCACGGTATGGCCGGTTTGAAACACGGTATCTGCCAGCACGCAACCTGATACCGCGTCATCGAAGCCGACAAACTCGCGCATCACCGGCGTGGTGATGGCGATCTTGTAGCCGCTGATGGATGTACGGCGCTGCTGAGCCTGCGTGGCGATGAAGGCGTCCTGCGTGGCATAGGCCTGCATCACATCGCCGGGGGCGAAATCCGGGGCCAGGCCGGTGAAAGGCTCACCGGTATGTTGTTGTCTCAGCAGTTCCTGCGCAGCCGCCGCGGCGCCGGGCCAGTCGGGCAATTCACTGAGTGGCATGTCAGGGAATACGCGTGGCTTGCCAGGAGACAAATTGCAGGATGCCGTCCTTTTTCTGCCAGATGCTGTGAAAGCGGATCAGCACGTTCAAGTCTTTGCCGTTGACGGTGACATCAAAATTTCCGTTGCCGGTCAGCATCGCCACGCAACCGTAGGTGCGGACAGTGACTTCGGACCGGCGCATGACCCTGTAGCGCACGGCTCCGCTGCGCAAGGAATCGATATAAGTCTGCTTATTGTCAATCACTGTGCTGGAATGGAAATACACCAGATCCTCAGACAGCAGCGAATTCATGGCGGCAAAGTCATTGCTCATCTGCGCCTCGTAGCGGGCGTCTTCGGCTTTGACGGCTTCGTCGGCTTGCACCGGGTCACACGATGACGCATAGGCAGGGGCACTGCTCAGCAAAACCACAGCCAGCGCCGTCAGCAGTCGGGAAGTGAAAGGTTTCATGTCTATCTCCGGTTGTTTGTTTGTGACCATCATACGCAGGGCCGCAGCAGACCGCAGATGTATCCGGGCTGCAGTAAGGCGGAGTTCACCTATGACAGTCGAAGGCCTAGGGTTTGTGCTTAGTTGCTGGAGTAACTCAGAGTTGTAAGGTTGCCGGCAACTGTCATTCCGCCCGAAAGTATTCCCATGCGCCACTCTTTTTTCCTGCATCCAAGGTTCTGGATGCTGTCTGTCCTGTTTGCCCTGTTGCCATTTGCCGCTTCTGCCCAGCAAAAACTGAAGTGGGCCCACGTCTACGAATCTTCCGAACCGTTTCACACCGAGTCTGTGTGGGCGGCCGAAGAGATCAAAAAGCGCTCCAACGGCAAATTCGATATCC
>SHXP01000164.1 GCA_009693225.1 Limnohabitans sp.
CTTAGCCGGGTTGACGCAGTACTCGCGTTCGACCGTACGGCCGACCTGCACAAGATTCGTGTGCCCACCCTCGTGCTTTGCGCCGAAGACGATCTGCTGACCCCCTTGCGCTATTCGCAGCAGTTGGCCGCGGCAATCCCGGGCGCACGGCAGCAGCTTCACGTTCAGGGCGCGTTCAATCAACCAGACCAGCGCCAAGCCTGCCACCAGCAGTGAACCGCCGAACAGCATGCCGCGCCGGTAAAAACCGGTGTGGCGCAGGGCGAAGGTGATGGGCAAAAAGACGCACACAATCGCCAGTTGTCCGGCTTCCACGCCCAGATTAAAACCGACCAGCGCCAGCACCAGCGTCTCACGCGGCAAACCCAGATCGCCCAACACGCTGGCAAAGCCAAAGCCGTGGATCAAGCCAAACACAAACGCCATCATCCAACGCCGCTCGCGAAATAGCGGGTAGATATTGTTCAGTGCCGCCAGCACCACCGAGGCGGCAATGCAGGATTCAATCCAGCGCGAGGGCAGGCTGATCACGCCCAGCGTGGCCAGGGACAGGGTCAGTGAATGGGCCAGCGTGAACGCGGTGACGATCTTTAACACTTCCCACAAGGCCGGGCGAAACGCGGCTACCGCCTGCCATTCTTTCGCTTGCCGCACCACCACCGCAGGCAGCAGCAAGGCTAGCAAAAACAGGATGTGGTCAAAGCCGATCCAGATATGCCACACGCCTTCGCGGCCATAATCAAAAAACTGGCGCAGTTTGTTGGTTTGTTGCAGGGCAAACTGGCGCGTGGCCTGTTCCGGGCTGAAAATCGCGCTGCTGGTTTGGCCCTGCGCCTTGAGCGAAAGCAAGCCCTTGTGCTGCGGATCGACATCGAAGAACAGGGCGTAGCGCACTTGCAGGGTCTCGATGAATTGCTCGCAGGCGGCGTGAAAGCGCAGTACCGCATACGCACCATCGGTGTGTGCGTCAATTAAATGGGCGCTGACCGTGGTTGGACACGGCTGGTCCCGGCTCGACAGTTGCAGGCGCGACAGGGCGTAGGCGGCAATCTCGCCGTGTTTGGCACGCACTTCGCCCCAGGTGATGGCGGCATCGCCATTGGCATCGAGTCCAAGCGCAAAATCCAGGTCGCGCAGTGCAATATCCCACTGGCCCGCGACTTCTTTGCCCTCGGCTTGCAAGGTTAAATAACTGTCGCTAGGCTTGTGCGCTTCGGCCAGGGTTGGCCACAGTGTCAGGCTGCACAGGCACAGCATCAGGCATAGCGTGAGCCAGCGCAGGTGCGGCAGGCCAACCTGGCCCGGCGGGCAGGCTGGCTGTGATTTGGCTGAGCACACACCGACCGAGCGCCGCCAAACCATTATTCTTATCATGGTCGGGCCTCCGCTTTGGCGCTGGGCGCGATTTTTCGCAACTGGCTGGCCAATTGCAACAGGTAGCGGTCTTCATGTTTGGATTCGGCCAGCCACTGCAATACCGGCTGCGCGGCAGTCGCATCACGCAGGGCCAGTGCCGCTTCGAGAAAGATGCGCGCATCATGCGGTTCCAGTTGCACTTTCCAGTTTTCTTGCGCCAGCCGCAGCGCCTTGGCCGGATTGTTTTCGATGCGTAGCGCAAAGCGCGCTTCTTCCTGCTGGTGTACCGTGTCGCCGCGCAATTGTGCGGCACCGTAACGCGCAGCCAGCGTGGCGCGGTGTTGCTGCGCGGCGGGCGTATTGACCCCCGGTTCGGCCAGCACCAGCCGCAGCAGTAAATTGTCGGAGCGGGTTTTGTCCTGTAACAAAGCCAGTATTTCCGGCGTGCGCTGTTGGTCAAGCAAAAAATCACTCCATGCCGCCAGCAAAAGCGTATCTTGCTGACCCAGTGCCAGCGCCTGTTTAAAGTGGGCCTCGGCAGCGCGCGGGTTGGAGAGGCGTTGCGCCATTTCCGCCAGCCGCAGCAAAATCCATAGGCGATTGCCCCTGGTGACTGCCTGTGGCTCGGCCTTGAACGCGGCATCAAGCCGGGCATAGGCCTCGGCGGCATGACCGGTCAAACCATCGACCATGGCCAGACAACCGAGCGCGATCAGCGCATTGTCCGGCCCTTGTAGCGCCTGGCAATCGCTGCGCGCTGCCGGGTAGCGCGCTTGCACAATATGCAAGGTGGCACGCAAGGCGCGTGCGTTGCCATGGCCGGGTACGCGCTCAAGCAAGTGATCAAGGTCTTGTATGGCGCCGGCAAAATCGTGGCGAAATTGTTTCAACGAGGCGCGCATCAGCAATACTTCATCCGGTGGCGCGGCCAGCTTCCACCATGGTGCGAGCGCGGCTTCGGCGTAGCCAAGGTAGCGTGGGTCACCCTCTTCAGCCACCAGCTCGTAATAGCGCCGCGCCAATTTGGCGGCATTGGCCTGATCGTTTGGGTTGCGTTGCACGGTTTTACGCAGTTCCGCCAATTCGCGTGCAACCGGGTCATTGGCCTTAAATGGCAGGCGTTCGAGCACGGTTGCATCATTGACCGGGGTGGTCGGCGCGGCTTGCGTTTGGCCAACACTGCCCAGCAGGCAGCAGGTCAGCAGGAAAAATCGGGCCGAAACGGCGGCAAACGAGCCGGACGTGCGATGCCGGGACGGGAGGCAAGAAATGTAACGATGCATGGTTAGAGGAGCACGCGGGCGACCAATGGAGTATGCAGACTCCGATTTATTCAACAACGCCAGAGGGAAAAGTGCCTGAAGTGCGCGCCACCGCTTCGCATGACGCTATGGATTTGATTTCGCTGATGGAGCAGCCCCCCCAGACGCCAATAGCGTCGGGGGGGCTGCGGATCAATAGGAACAGCGCGTCCTATTGATCCGGACTCGACAAAACCGTTGCGATTACTTCGCCACAGAAGCTTCGCCAGAGGCCATTGCTGCTGCTGACGCTTTAGCTTTTTTAGCTTTTTTAGGTTTGGCAGAGGCGTCGCCTGAAGCCATCGCCATCGCCGAAGCCGAACCCGAAGCCGCAGCAGGAGCCGCCGCATGAGACGCCGCAGTGGCGGTCATGGTGGCGAGGGAGGCGAGCATGGCGATGACCACGGGCACAGAGACGAAGATCGAAACGGTCTTGAGGTTTTTCATAATGATGTTCCAGTTTGTTAAAAAATTGAATTGACTTAATTTGCCTGACGCCGCAAGGCGCGCGCGATAGTATCATGACTAACCTAACCGCCGATTAACCGCCGACCTTTTTTGCGACACTTCCCCGCCTTCCTCCCAATGTCTATTTTTCATACGGCGCGCGCCACGGTTGCGCCTCGCCACTTTGCACTCGCACTTGCGGTGTGTTTTACCTTCATTTTCTACGGCTTGGCGCTGTTCCCGGTGGAATGGTCGCTTGCGCATTCACGCCATGCGGCTTGGAGCCTGACGATAGGCTTTAGCAATACGCTGCTGATTTTTCTTTGCCTTGCCAACTCTCGCTGGTCATTTGTACTGGGCGTGCCACCGCTCTTGGTTGCCTGCACCTTGGGCGGGTATGTGCAATGGCGCTGGGGGGTGGTGATCGACTCCAACGTGATGGGTGCGTTGCTAGAGGCTGACAGTTACGAGACAAAAACATTTTTGACCTGGGACATGTGGTTGCTGCTGCTTGGCAGTGCTGCGGTGGGCATCGCCATTTCGGCCCTGTATGTCAAATGGTGCTGGTACCGTCAAAGTTGGGTGCGCGGGTTTCAGCATGCCTACATTTTGTTCGCGCTGGCCGTGGCGCTGGCGTTTGCCACTCACCAATTTGAAGGCTCTGAAACGGATTTTGACGACATGTTCGAGTGGGCGCCGGCGATTGTGATGGGTGCTGCGCTATTTTTCTTTGTCAAGCCCAGCCACCTGGGCTGGGTCGGGCGTACCGCCGTATGGGTCGGGCTTGTCGCCATGGGCTTGCTGGCGCTGAGCTACGCTGGCTCACAAGAAACTCTGTGGATGGTGTTGTGTGCGGGGGGGCTCATGGGGGCGTGGTCCGTGTGCAGTGCACGCGATAAATTAAGCGAGAAGGGCTGTGCGCATGTCTCGGCAGCGCACACGCTGGGCATGGCAGTTTTGCTCATGCCGGCGCTGATCGACGGCGTCATGTCAGACACTTTATGGCCAGTCAATCTGGTGGCTGCTGCCGCCGCTCATGTGGACGATCTTTACTATGTGTCGCAGGCACGCAAGACCAAACTCGATCTCACCACCCTCAACGGCGCAGCGGCGGACATCCCTGACAAACAGCTGGTGGTTGTGTTGGTCGTTGGCGAGTCAGCCCGTGCAGACCATTTTGGTTTGAACGGCTACGCGCGCGCCACCACCCCCCGGCTTGCAGCCACACCTGGTTTGGTGAGCTTCAGCAATGCACGCTCTTGCGCTTCAGCGACGCGTATTTCCGTGCCCTGCTTGTTGACCCGGGCCACCGAGCTCGACTCTAAACGTTCGTCCGATGAGACTTCGCTGATCAGCATGTTCCGTCGTTTTGGGTTTGATACAGCATGGATTTCAACCAATCAAATCTATGGAACGTACGACACCCCCGTCACGGCCGTGGCGAACGAAGCTCAGCGACAGATTTTCCCCATCACCATGCAAAATTTCCAGCATGGCGCACTCGATGAAGAGCTGCTCGAACCCTTTAGGAAATTTCTTGCGCGGCCCTCCCCCAGAAAGCTGGTGGTGTTGCACCAGCGCGGCAGCCATTGGCATTATCACGATCGTTACCCACCAGCGTTTCAGAAATTCACCCCCACCTGCCACGGCAATACTTCGCCATCGGCTTGCAAGGTGACCCAGTTAATCAATGGCTATGACAACAGCATTTTGTACACCGATCATGTGCTTGGATCGGTCATCGGGGCGCTGGGTGAGCAAAACGCCTTGTTTTTATATACCTCGGATCACGGGCAGTCATTGGGTGAGGATGGCTACTTCACCCACGGCGCACCGGAGCGGTTAGAGCAGCGCCATGTGCCAATGATGTGGTGGGCCTCTGATTCGTTCCGTCAGCAACACCCCGCCGTGATGTCAACGCTTTTGACCAAGCGTCGTCAGCCTGTTTCGCACGATCACGTATTTCACAGCGTGTTGGGCTGTGCCGGCTTTCATGGCAGCGTGATCGACGAATCAATGAACCTGTGTGCGCCTTAATTTCTGTTGGTCTGAAAATGGGCTAGTGTTGCAATTCAGAAGTATCGAAACATAATGAAAGCGATGGATTCGGTTGCAGGGCTAGGCGCAAACCGCAGCCATAGCTCTGGCTATGGCGAGGATTTGCAACGACGCCATGCGGCCGAAGACGCGCTTTCATGTTTCGATACTTCTGAATTGCGACACTAGGCTACTGCCGCGCCGGTGTATAGGAAATTCAAACCACCTTTTTCTCCATGCACGACGGTATCTCGAGGCCGAGAAGCGATCACTTTTGCGCGGTGTTTTGTGAAAATCCCCCTCGCGCGCGGGTTTATCGGTCGCTGCGTCGGCCCGTCGAGGCCGATTTCGA
>SHXP01000165.1 GCA_009693225.1 Limnohabitans sp.
GGCCATCAGCAGGGGCAGTGCTGCCAGTTCAGACAAGTTCTTATTAACAATTTTCGCCTTGCGAGTAGACTTCTTCATGGTGGTTGAGCTTTCTTCGGTTCAGGTTGAGGATGTCAAGAACCCGCATTCTGGGCCCTCGACTGCTTCAATCACCAACTCAACCTTCAACTACGGGCGGGACACCCTCGATCCACGGCCAGGCATGATTTAGTATTCCTTGCACTGGCTTGTAAATTGCTTTGGTATTCGGGTTAAACAATTGCGGTCGCATTCCGATAAACAGTTGGACATGTCGGCATTGGACGGCAATTTATTGCCGCTCTGCTCAAATACAGAGGAAAAATCATGAAGGTCACAGCGGTGAGCGCTCCAGGCATTGCCAGTCCGGCAGGCCCACGGCCGATGACGGCCAGTCAGGCCCTTGCAGCCCTGAAAATAAACAGCCGCGTGAAAGTAACCATCGCAGACACGGCTGAAAATATTGCACTCAATATCAAGGACTTGAATTCCTTTCAAACGCAAATTGTGCTGTTAGGCGTGACAAACCCGCCTGCCAAAATCAATTTGACATCGACACAGGCTAAATTGTATGCAAACTTACTTGCAAAATTGTTTGAAAACACATTAGTTTTGAACGACACGTTTGGTGTTCTTAATTCGAACTTATTGACATTGAGAGCCCTGAACCCGCAAATCAACAAAATGATCATTACCCCGTCTACGGGCACAACCAAGCAGATGATTTCACCCTGGGACAGCCAGCTATGGTCTAAATCGGTCAACGGCAAATTCCAAATTCAAACGCATATAAATACCTCCGGCCCGGCGACTAACCCGGGCACGAACACATCGACCACTGCCACGGTGGTGCCGGGCGGCAGCTCCAAATTCGTTGGCTACGACGATACACAGGCGCTGTCTATCAATTACAAGGGTTTAAAAGCCCTTGACGACATGGGCATGCTGACCGGCATCGAATCCTTTAAAGGCACGGCCATCAATGCATCAGTGTTGGAAGGCAAGGCACTAACAGATTTATTCAATAAATACTCGACCGAGTTTTATTTGAATATTCGAGACACCAGCAGCAATATTTCCAAGAATATTGACTTTATCGCCAATAGCAATAAAAAAATCGTCAGCATTACCCAGATCGGAAACATTAAGCCGCTGGAAATCACACGAGCACAGAATTTCAAGGCTGACAGAGCGCTGTCAAAAATGAAAAATGCATATTCCCTGTTGTTTACAGGATGATCTTTCAGAACTGTCTATATATTTATATATTTGAAGACTATTCCTCTCGAATCAGCAGGTGCGGACAATGTACAAAAACCTCATGCTCGCATGCCTTGATCATCTCAACGCGTGTATGAAGCAAGCCTAATGGGTCGATAATAGAAACATGTTGAAGATTCCGTTCACGTTTTTGCTAAAAAAAGGCTTACACCTGACTGTATGTATCCTAGTCCTCGGGACGATGTTTGCGTGCTCAGACGAAAAATCGGCCAAAGACACCAAATTCCTGTCTGTCCCAGATAAAAAGACCGACCCCTCCAGGGAAGAAGACACGATCAACCGAAGGGTGGAGTCGGTGCTGAACGAAGGCTCGCAAAGCCAGGAAGGCAAGGAGGAAGCCCCGCGTGCCTCAAAGGCACACCCCGCTAATTCCGGCAAAGAGCCCATGCTGATCCTGGACAAGAACAAATTACCCTTGGGGGAAGTTGTTTACCATTCTGACAAACTGGATTACTACGAGTGCAAGGGCATTGTGGCGCCCTGGTTCCTCGAGTTGGTGGTCGCTGAAATGAACTATTTCAACGAATTGGCGGAACTGCATTTTGTCGACCCCAAAACCTGTATCGTCACCGCCGGCACCGAAAAAAGCCTGACCCCGGGTCGCATCAGCATTCAGCTTTACGAAAACAGCAAGCAATTCGACCGCTGCATACGTAGCGAGGAATGTCCGATCTTCCGTACCGTCAACTTTGTCCCCAACAGAAACGCGCTGTACAGATCCTATTTCTTGTCTGATATCAACCGCAAACTGATTCAACACCATTGCGTCACCGACACGGGCAAATGGCACAGGGACCAAACCTGCTACACCGTTGACTAAGCCCTTGGTCAATCCAGCGTATCGCTCAAGACCGGCTAGTTCAGACCGATTACCCATAGACGTAGTAACTTCTAGCCCATGAAAACCCTTTTTCTACTCTCGCAACATGTTCTTTTGCTGCTGGCCTTGACTGTGTCACATGCCGCCATGGCCAACGAAGGCAGTGCCGCACCGGCCAAGCCTGCGGCTGATGCCCACGGTGCGCCGCCAAAAAAAGAGGAGAATAAAGACGACCACGGGGCCAAGGATGCCCCCGCCAAAGACGCGCACGGCGCACCGGTCAAAGAAGAACGCCCCAAACGGACATTCGAAGGACAGGAGCCGCTCTTTTACTTTGACTCCAAACGCCGCCCTTACATCGAACCATTTCATAAAACCGCTGATGAGGAGTATTTCATCTGTCGGGGTGTGATCGGCGAGTGGTACCGTGAACTGTTGGCACAGGAAGCAAATATGCTGGCCAAAAAAGACGGGCTGGATAAAGTCACCGGTTCTACCTGCGCAGTGCGTCTAGTAGCGACAAACCATGGAAAAAAACTGCCCATCATTTCGATAGAGCTGTATGTCAATTCAAATGTCATGCGCTCCTGCATACTGGGTGAAACCTGCCCGCAGTCGCGCACAGCCATCATGTACGTGCTGAACAAAACGCTTTACCGCAGTTACTTCATCACCGATCGTGATAAAAAAATCCGGCGCTTTTACTGCCTGGACAATAAGAGCAATATTCTGGCTAAGGAAGAGTGCTGGTACCACTTCTTTGACAAGGCCGCCAAGGAAAAGCCCTCGGGTCACGGCGCGCATTAAAACCGTCAAACGCTTCGCTCAGGACCGGTGGTTGCTGTTATCAGGCGCCGGTACATAAAGCCGCAGACTCACTTATAGTTTGCGCATGACCACAGACACCTTTGTCATTGCCTGCCAACGCCACTTGTTCGACATCCCGGACGAAGTCGCGTATTTCAATTGCGCCTACCAGTCGCCGTTGCTGCGCGCCGCAGTCGCATCCGGCGAAGCCGGCATCTCACTCAAAACACAGCCCTGGCATTTGAAGCCGGCGGATTTCTTCTCATTACCGGAAAAAGCACGCAGTCTGTTTGCTGAACTCATTCATGCCCGTTCTGACGATATTGCCATCGTCGGTTCGGCTTCTTACGGCATTGAAACCGCGCTGAAAAACATCCATCTTCAACCCGCAGACCGGGTGGTGATATGCGCCGAAGAATTCCCGTCCAATCTGTACCCGGTCCGCCGCGCTGTCGAGCTGGCGGGTGCTGAACTGGTGACGGTGCAGCGTCCAGCTGATGATGACTGGACGGCTGCGGTGCTGTCACGGATTAGTGCAGGTACCCGGTTGGCCGTACTGACCCATTGCCATTGGACCGACGGCGGTCTGATCGACTTGGTGGCGGTTCGCAAGGCGCTGGATATACACGATGCCTTGCTGGTGGTTGACGCCACCCAATCGCTGGGCGCCATGCCGCTAGACGTGAGCAGCGTGAGGCCCGACTTTCTGGTGGCTGCCGCCTACAAGTGGCTGTTGGGGCCTTACAGCCTGGGTTTTTTGTACGCGGCACCTCACCTGCAAACCGGTGAGGCGCTGGAGGAAAACTGGGTCAACCGGGCTGGAGCCCAGGACTTCACACGCTTACTGGACTACAGTGACGGCTACGCCGAAGGCGCAAGACGCTACGACATGGGCGAGCGCTCGAATTTCATCGCCCTGCCGATGGCCATTGCCGCGCTTGAACAGATTTTGCAATGGCAGCCGCAGCGCATAGCCCGCACTTTGCGCCTGTGCAATGACCAAATCGCCAATGAAGCGGCCGCCTGGGGTATGCACGCGGCGCCGGCGGATTTACGCGCCGGGCATTTTCTCGGGCTGCGCTGGCCCGGCAGCTTACCCGCAAGCTTGACCGATAAGCTTGCTGCGGCCCAAGTCCATGTCAGTATTCGCGGCAGCGCCATCCGCGTCACTCCCCATCTCTACAACAACGAAAACGATGTGGCTCGCCTGCTGAACGTGCTCCAGGATACAGCCCGCCAAACCTCACCGGCGAAGTAAAGCCCGGGTCCGGGGAAATCCTCGGGCTTTTGCGTCAACCCGCGCCCTCGGGTAAGCTTGCACACAACACCCGCCGGAGACTCACCATGAACGACAGATTCCGTCCCGCTTTGGACAGGCTCAGCCTTTGTGCACTGGTTCTGATGATGAGCACAAGCCTGGCCGGCGCCAACGACAGCTCCAACTCGCAGGAATACCGGCAAGCGCAGGAAGATGTGGCACACGGCAACACATCTCAACGCATCAACGGCTTGAACCGCTTATCCCGCTTAGGCACTGCGGCTGATGCAGCTTACGTCTACCCGCTGCTCAGCAATAACGACCTGTCAGTCCGCAGCGCGGCACAGTCGGTGATCTGGCAACTCTGGGGCCATTCCGGCAATGCAGACATAGATCGTCAGTACGAGCAGGCTTTGGATCTGATGAATGCCGGCGATCTCACCCATGCCATCGAAATGTTCAGCAGCATCATCGAGCAACTGCCCTCTTTTGCTGAGCCCTGGAACAAACGCGCCACCATTTATTTCATGATTGGACAGTATGACTTGTCGATCATGGACTGCGAAGAAGTGCTCAAAAGGGTGCCTCAGCATTTCGGCGCACTCTCAGGCTACGCCAGAATGCTGATCAACAAAGGCCAGTTTGAACGCGCGCTGGACTATATGGAGCGCGCCAACCTGGTCAATCCGCAAATGCCGAATGCCGCCGAGATGATTCAGCAGTTGCGTAAACAAATCAGCACAAAGAAAGACAATATAGTTTGAGATTTTTCTCGCCTCAAGGGAAACCGCCGGGTAAAGAGGGCTGTCATGAAATCTGTCGTTTGAACCGGGCGCAGGGCGGCGACGAACTCGTAGCTCCCTCTCTCACCCCCTCGGCTACACTCCCGTTCGACTATATCAACTGCTATAGTCACTTCCTTTCTCATCATGGACGGCTACACTCGACCTTAGGATTCTCTGCAAAAGTCTCATCTTCAGTCATCCACAGACCTACTTCAAACGTTATAGGTAGATGAAACAAACTACCTTTGCCAACACTGGATTTGAATTGGTCACCAAACGCACACGCAAGCGTGAGTTTTTGGAAGAGATGAACCTGGTTGTGCCATGGGCTGACTTGGTTTCGCTCATTCAGCCCTTTGCGCCGGTCAGCAACACTGGCAGGCCCCCGTTCCCCTTGTCCACCATGCTGCGCATTCATTTCATGCAGCAATGGTTTGGACTGAGTGACCCGGCCATGGAAGAGGCCTTGCATGACATGGCGCTGTTTCGTGAGTTCGCGCAACTTGAT
>SHXP01000166.1 GCA_009693225.1 Limnohabitans sp.
CCGCAGCTAAAAAGCCCGCAGCCAAGCCGGCGGCCAAACCGCAAACAAGCGCTTCAGCACCGGCGGTCGCACATGTGGCCCACACCACATTGAACCCGCAGGCTGCATGGCCGTTCCCCGCAAGCTCTAAGCCCTGAGCGAACAAACTGCGTTTGTCTCAAACCCGGTGTCTTATCGCACCGGGTTTTTTTATGTCAACGAATAGTTCTGCGGGCCGCGACTGGCAATTTTGAGGGCCCCGATTTTGTTGCCCAGTTCTGCGCAGCGCACCAGATCCCAGCCCTGGTCCAAGCCGAACAGCAAGGCACTGCGCCAGGCATCGCCGCAGCCGGTCGGATCGACCACTGCCTGCGCTTTAACCGGCGCCACCACTTGCTTGCGGCCCTGCTGCCAGACTTCACAGCCGTGTTCGCCCAGCGTCACCACCAGGCCCTGCGCCATGGCAGATATGGCTGCACTGTCCAGGCCGGTGCGGTCTGACAGCATCTTTCCCTCATAGTCATTCACCGTCACCCAGGTGGCAAGCTCGATGAAATGACGTAATTCAGCGCCGTCAAACATGGGCAATCCCTGACCTGGATCGAACACAAAGGGAATGCCGGCGGCAGCAAACTGTTCGGCGTGTTGCAGCATGGCGTCGCGCCCGTCCGGCGAGACTATACCCAGCGTGATATCGGCGCGTTTTTCCACCCGAGTTATGTGCGCCTGCATCATGGCACCGGGATGAAAAGCAGTAATCTGGTTATTGTCCAGATCGGTCATGATCATGGCCTGTGCGGTGTAATCGTCGTCAACCATCTTAACAAAATCGGTGGCTATGCCCAGGTGCTTGAGCCGGTGCAAATAGTTTTCCCCGTCGTTACCCAGGGTTGCCATGGGCAATACCTGACCGCCCAGCAGTTTCAAGCCGTAAGCAATATTGCCGGCACAACCGCCGAACTCACGCTGTAAACGCGGCACCAGAAAAGAAACATTCAGAATGTGCAATTGCTCGGGCAATATCTGCTCCTTGAAGCGGCCCTCAAAATGCATGATGGTGTCAAACGCCAGAGAACCGCAAATCACAACTGCCATGGCCAATCCAATCTATAAAAAATCAAGGGTAAAAAAGCAAGGCTTTGAAGCCGTCAATCTCAGCCGACAAAGCCGGATCAAGGCTGAAATCAAAGGAAAAAGTGATAGTACGCCGCGCCGGCAGACTATCCGGCAAGCCTAACTGCTGAGCGCCAATGACCTTGCGCAGACTGACTTGGCCGTGACTGGTCAAACTCAATTCCAACGAAGGTGTAGCCAGTTCTGCGTCTCCCGGGTTGCGCACCACTCCCTCAAACGCAAAGCGGTTATCCGCCAGGCGTTTGAAACTGCTGGACTCCATCGATACCTGTTCGGGGTCTTTCAAAGACTGCACCACACAGGCCAGTGGCTGACACAGCCAACGCAATGCCGGTCTGAGTTCGGGCACACGCGCTGCCAGCCAATGTCGCTGTAACAGCGTCACTTGGATAAGAAGCACCGTTGCGAGTACCGGCAATAGCCATAGCCACATCCGTGATTGAATATTTCTGACCGGCGGATCGCTACGACGCTTGAGGGTTGGACGCGACAGCGGTTGTATGAATTCCTGCACCGGCCTGGGATCGTCCATCTCGTACAAATGCTGATCGACCGCAAACACATGCGCACAACGGCCGCAGCGTACCCAGCCGTCGGCCCTGCTCAAATGCTCAGGCAGAACAGTGAAACCGGTATGGCATTGCGGGCAAAGGGTAACGATGGCCATGCGCAAAACCTGTCAATGGCGAGGTTGCCGCTTCATGCCGGCAACTCACCGTGCATCAGCACCCAACCGTCCTGAGTGTCAGCCACCTGCAGCGACATATGGGACTGGTAAGCGGTTCGAATCTCCTGAACCTGCCGCTCCAGGATACCGGCCAGCAGCAATTGCCCGCCTTTTTGCACATGCCCGCACAGCAGCGGAGCCAGCACTTTCAACGGTGCCGCCAGAATGTTTGCCACCACCAGCGGGTAGGTTCCCTGCGCCGACTCGGGCAGGCCGGTGTTCACACTGACCCGATTCTCAGCCGCATTGGCCTGCGTGGCCTTGACGGCATCGGGATCGATATCGACTGCGTCCACCTCTAAAGCTCCAAGCATGGCGGCTCCGATGGCCAGGATGCCGGAGCCGCAACCGTAATCCAGCACACGATGGCCCTGCGGTGGGTTCATGGCGATCCAACGCAAACACATGCGCGTGGTCGGGTGCGTACCGGTGCCGAAGGCCAGACCGGGATCGAGTCGCAGCACCCATCTTGCCTGCTCAGGCGGCTGGTGCCAGCTCGGCACCACCCAGAACGCATCAGTGATGGGAACAGCTTCAAACTGGGACTGCGTCAAACGAACCCAGTCCTGCTGCTCGACGGTGTGTATGCCAAGCAGACTGCAATTAGCGAAAAAGTCCTGCAACGCAAGCAATCGGCCGGCTTCCTGCGCAGCGCTGTGAGCATCAAACAATGCGACGACATGCGAGCGAAGCCAGCCGTCTGCCGAGGGCGGCATACCCGGTTCACCGAACAAAGCCTGCTCCTGATCGGTGTGTGCGTCGGCATCTTCCACCGACACACTCAGCGCATCCAGCACCATCAATTCATCACTGATGACCTCAACCTGGTCTTGAGGACATTGCAGGCGCAGTTCAACCATCAACTGCGCCGTACTGCCAGCCATTCTTCCAGGTAGTGGATATTCGTACCACCACTTACGAAGCCCGGATCGTCCATCAACTCGCGATGCAAGGGAATATTGGTGCTGATGCCCTCGACGACGGTTTCACTCAGGGCTGTGCGCATGCGCGCCAAGGCGTTTTCGCGCGTGTCCCCGTGCACAATGATCTTGCCGATCATCGAGTCGTAATTGGATGGCACAAAGTAATTGGTGTAGATGTGTGAATCGACACGCACCCCCGGGCCGCCGGGCGGGTGCCACATGGTGATGCGCCCCGGTGACGGAGTGAATTTGTAAGGATCTTCGGCATTCACGCGGCACTCAATGGCGTGACCCTTGATCTCGATCTGCCGCTGCGTGAAAGGCAGTTTCATTCCCGAAGCCGTCATGATCTGGGTTTTGACAATGTCGATAGCGGTGATGAATTCTGTGACCGGGTGCTCGACCTGCACCCGGGTATTCATTTCAATGAAATAGAACTCGCCGTTTTCATAGAGGAATTCGAAAGTACCGGCGCCGCGATAACCCATTTTTTTGCAGGCCGCGACACAGCGTTCACCGATGCGCTCAATCAGCTTGCGGGCAATGCCCGGTGCCGGCGCTTCTTCAATGACTTTCTGATGGCGTCGCTGCATGGAGCAATCCCGCTCGCCCAGATAAATGGCATTCTTGAAGTTATCCGCCATGATTTGAATTTCGATATGCCTGGGGTTTTGCAGATACTTTTCCATGTACACCCCCGTGTTGCTGAAAGCTGCACCCGCCTCGGCCTTGGTGGTTTGTACCGCATGGATAAGCGCAGCCTCGTTATGCACCACACGCATACCCCGACCGCCGCCGCCGCCTGCGGCCTTGATGATGACCGGGTAACCGACAGCTTTGCCGATACGGCGGATCTGCGCCGGGTCCTCAGGCAATTCACCGTCTGAACCTGGTACGCAGGGCACACCGGCTTTGATCATGGCCTGCTTGGCGGACACTTTGTCGCCCATCATGCGGATGGACTCGGGAGTGGGTCCGATGAACACAAAGCCGCTTTTTTCGACACGCTCGGCAAAGTCGGCGTTTTCACTGAGGAAACCGTAGCCGGGGTGAATCGCCTGGGCATCAGTAACTTCAGCTGCAGAAATAATGGCCGGCATGTTGAGATAACTTTGCGCTGAAGGTGCCGGGCCGATGCATACCGCTTCCTCGGCCAGCTTGACGTACTTGGCCTCGCGATCGGCTTCGGAATACACCACCACAGCCTCGACGCCGAGTTCCTTGCAGGCGCGCTGAATGCGCAGCGCAATTTCGCCCCGGTTGGCGATCAGAATCTTTTTAAACATGTCCGCGGATCACTCAATCATGAACATGGGTTGACCGTACTCAACGGCCTGCCCGTTGTCCACCAGAATCCGGGTGACGGTGCCGCTTTTGTCGGCTTCGATTTCATTGAGGATTTTCATGGCCTCGATGATGCAAATGGTTTCACCTTCCTTGACCACGCTGCCGACCTGCACGAACGGCTTGGCCTCCGGACTGGACGCGGTGTAGAAGGTGCCAACCATGGGGGACTTGACCACATGTCCGCTCAGCGGCGCTGCTTCAGCCGGGGCCGCAGCGGTATCCCGAACCACAGGTGCCGTGCTGACCGGTGCCGCTGCCGGGGCAGCCACCATGACAGGGGCAGCCACCGCCAACGGCGCGCCGACCGGGCCTTTGACAATGCGGACCTTGCCTTCAGCCTCGGTGATTTCCAGTTCCGACACATTGGACTCGGAAACCAGATCAATCAGAGTTTTGAGTTTTCTTAAATCCATTTAAGTGCAGTCAATTACTGTTAACAAGCTTGTAATTTACACCATTTGCAGAAACAAGCCAATTACATCCAGGCCAGGGAAAAATTCAAAGCCAGCCGCCGATATCGGCATCGGACAGTTTACCCAGCTTGCGAAAGCGCAAACCGCCTTGTGCATCGATCACCAAAGTGAAAGGTAAACCACCGGCCTGGTTACCCATGGCAGTCATCAGCTCGGTGCCGTTCAGGCCGGCCAGACCGACAGGGTATTCTACCGGATGCTGCTGCAGAAAACGCTTGACAGCACTTGGCTGATCGATGGCCAATCCTAGAACTTGCCAGCTTTTAGCCTTGTTTTCCTGATAAAAGGTGTTTAATAAAGGCATTTCTTCAACACAAGGGGTGCACCAGGAGGCCCAGAAATTAAGCACCAGCGGCCGGCCTTTGAATTCAGCCAGACGCAGAGCAGGCCCCTCAGGCCGGTCAAATTCGGCGGCCCACAAAGGATCCATGGAAGCAGCAGGCAGACTGTTGGACCCCCGGCGCCACCAGGCAAAGCCGGCACCGGCCGCCAATGCACCGGCGGCCACGGCCAGCAAGCTGCGTTTGCCGTGGCTGATACCGGCGGGTGAAGCGTTTTCCTGAGTCATACGGCATTGTCTATCAACTGGCGCAGCGCAGCGATATCCCCGCGCAGCGGCCGGCCGCGGTTGTCGGGCAGCAAGGCGCCGCGCAAATCATCGTAGTCGTAAACCATGAGATGAACGCCTATGTCTTCGTTGAACTCGGGGCAATGGCTGTGGATGCTGAGCGCGTCCACGGTATCCCCGCGGAATCCGCTGACGGCGCTGACCTCAAAACGCACGCCATTGTCCAGCAACACCAGTTCGGCCTGTTTGCTGTCATCGCAGAACAGCTGTATGTAAATATCGGACAAACGGGTGGCGGTGCAGCGCCAGACCGCGCCGC
>SHXP01000167.1 GCA_009693225.1 Limnohabitans sp.
CTGCGCAGAAAGCGAGGTGCTCAGGCTGGCCGCGTGAGGGCCGTCAAAACAAAACGCGCGATGGCTTTAAAGCCATCGCAATCCAAACAACAGAAAGCGGACAATCTACTTGTTACCAAACCGGACAGTTCTATTTACTGCCGACAGTACGTAACTTGTTGTTTTATATAGCTATTTTAGCCTTCCGTGGCAATGCTTGTATTTCTTACCGCTGCCGCAAGGACAAGGTTCATTGCGACCGACAACCGGCACTTGCTCGACAGCAGACTTTGCCTCACCGGCACCGAACAACTGTGCCTGACCGGTTTCATCCGGTGCCGAGTAGGTGAGATTGGTCACGGCATCAACGCGATGCTCAATGTCCTGGGCCGCCACTTCAATCTGGCTGGCTGTTTCGATTTGCACCGTCATGAGAATTCGTGTGACTTCGTTTTTCACCATGTCCAGCAATTGCCCGAACAACTCGAATGCCTCGCGCTTGTATTCCTGCTTGGGTTGCTTCTGTGCATAGCCGCGCAAATGTATGCCCTGGCGCAGGTAGTCCAGCGATGACAGATGTTCGCGCCAATGGCTGTCGATGTTCTGCAAAAGTACGGCACGCATGAAAGGTGTGAAGTTGTCGACACTGACGGTTTCCAGCTTGCTGTTGAACGCTGCGTTGGCTGCATCAATCACCATCTGCAAAATATCTTCATCGATGATGGTCTGGGCTTTTTCAACGTGTTGCGCCATCGCCAGATCAATATGCCAGTCATTGCGCAATACGTTTTGCAAACCTGCAATATCCCATTGCTCTTCAACAGACTCTTGCGGCACAAACTGGCGCACCAGATCGGTAAAACAGCCTTCGCGCAAGCTGGCAATCTGCGCCGTCAGGTTGGAGGCATCCAGGATGTCGTTGCGCTGCTGGTAAATGACTTTGCGCTGGTCGTTGGAGACATCGTCGTATTCCAGCAATTGCTTGCGGATATCGAAATTGCGAGCCTCGACTTTGCGTTGCGCGCTTTCGATGCTGCGCGTGACCATGCCGGCTTCAATGGCCTCGCCTTCAGGCATCTTCAAGCGGTCCATGATGGCCTTGACCCGCTCACCCGCAAAAATTCGCATCAATGAATCGTCAAGACTGAGGTAAAACCGCGAAGAACCGGGGTCGCCCTGGCGACCGGAGCGGCCGCGTAACTGGTTGTCGATACGACGCGATTCGTGACGCTCGGTCGCAATGATGCGCAAGCCGCCGACAGACTTGACAAACTCATGGTCTTTGCCCCAGGCTTGGCGCAACTGCGCGGCTTTGGCAGCTTTGTCACTGTCGCTCAGGCTCTGGTCTTCCATCAGTTTGTCGACGGCTTTTTCCACATTACCGCCGAGCACAATGTCGGTGCCACGACCGGCCATATTTGTGGCGATGGTGATGGATTTAGGCGCACCCGCCTGGGCCACGATGTCAGCTTCGCTGGCGTGTTGCTTGGCATTAAGCACCTGATGCTTCAAACCAGCCGTGTCCAACATGCCTGAGAGCAACTCGGACAACTCAATGGATGTAGTGCCAACCAATACCGGTTGACCGCGTCCGTGGCATTCAATGATGTCGTCGATCGCGGCCTTGTATTTTTCTTCAGTGGTTTTGTAAACACGGTCCAACTGGTCTTCGCGCCGGCTGGGTTTGTTCGGCGGAATGATGACGGTCTCGAGGCCGTAGATTTCCTGGAATTCGTAGGCTTCAGTGTCAGCAGTGCCGGTCATGCCGCTGAGCTTGTCATACAGGCGGAAATAGTTCTGGAAAGTGATGGAGGCCATCGTCTGGTTCTCCGCCTGGATGGGAACACCTTCCTTGGCTTCCACCGCCTGGTGCAGACCATCGCTCCAGCGACGACCGGACATCAAGCGACCGGTGAATTCATCCACAATGGTGATTTCGCCGCCCTGGTTCACGTAGTGCTGGTCCCGGTGATAAAGATGGTGTGCACGCAAAGCTGCGTACAAATGGTGCACCAGACCGATATGCAAGGGGTCATACAGGGACGCGCCTGCGGGCAGCAAACCCATGTCCGAGAGAATTTTTTCCGCCTTTTCGTGTCCCAATTCTGTCAGGTACACTTGGTGTGATTTTTCATCCAGGGTGAAATCACCGGGGGTAATGACGCCCTCGCCAGTGCGCAAATCCAGTTCGCCTTCCTGACGCGTTAAATGCGGCACCACCTGGTTCATGGCTAGATAGGTTTGTGTGTGGTCTTCAGCCTGACCGCTGATGATCAGTGGGGTGCGCGCCTCATCGATCAAAATTGAATCAACCTCGTCAACAATCGCGTAATTGAGTTTGCGCTGCACCCGGTCGGCCGCTTCGTACACCATGTTGTCGCGCAGATAGTCAAAGCCGTATTCGTTATTTGTGCCGTACGTGATATCGATGCGGTAGGCGTTTTGCTTTTCCTCGCGCGACAGTTGCGACAAGTTGACGCCGACTGTCAAACCGAGAAAGTTGTAGAGCCGCCCCATCCATTGCGCGTCCCGGTTGGCCAGATAGTCGTTGACCGTGACCACGTGTACACCTTGACCGCTCAAAGCATTCAGATACACCGCCAGCGTCGCCGTCAGCGTTTTACCTTCACCGGTGCGCATCTCGGCAATCTTGCCCTGGTGCAAGGCCATGCCGCCCAGCATTTGCACGTCAAAGTGACGCATCTTCATGACGCGCTTAGAGCCCTCGCGCACAACAGCAAATGCCTCCGGCAGCAGATCGTCCAGGCTTTCACCTTGCTGAAAACGTTGCTTGAATTCGCCGGTCTTGGCCTTCAAGGCATCGTCGCTCAATGATTCCAAGGGGATCTCAAGGGCGTTGATACGCTCGAGCGTTTTGCGGTAAATCTTGAGCAAGCGGTCGTTGCGGCTGCCGAAAATATAGGTCAGTGGATTGAATACCATACAAGCAAAACGCCCATGCCTTGCCGGGTGGCTGGCCATGGACGCCGGTTCCTTTGTCTAAGCTTTCTATTTTACCTGTGTCAACGCCCATAATTGCGTATGCACCGACCGCCTGCCCCAAGCGCCAAACCCACCAGTATGATGGATGCCATCGAACACTCTGACACATTGTCTTCGATGTTAAGTTTGCAGCGCCGTTCAGTCCTGTATCTGAAAACCATCGAACCCGTTCTTCCCCCGGGTTTGAGCGAGCAATTGTTGGCCGGTCCGATCGAGGATGATGTCTGGTGTTTGTTGGTCAGACATAATGCCGCCGCCGCTAAATTACGCCAGTTATTACCGGCCATCTGCGCACATTTGCGTAGCCAGGGCCATAACGTTCAACAGGTTCGCCTCAAGCTTTTGTCGCGCTGATCGCCGGTCGAACCGGCCATGCCCTGGCCGGTTCAGTGTATTTGGTATGTCTATGAATCCGGCTTGATCAGCCTTTTTCTGCACGGCATTGGCCAATACAAGAATTGCTTAAATCCGGTAATTTCTGTCGTTATATGCTGTCTTTTTATGGCCATATTCAGCGATATCACCTGATTAAATACTTTTTATAGGCTAAGTAATTTATTTTTATAAATTATAAGTAATCTTTTACAGGAGTGATCCGATGCTTTTGCATTCTTTCTTTTCTTGCACGGCAGGTGTCACAGCCCTGCTGCTGTGTGCCTGCGGCGGCGGGGATTCCCCGTCATAGGTCATCGGGTGTTGAGCGGGCTGCTTTGAAGCAGAGGTCTCTTATTCGGCCTTGGTGCCGGCTTGTTTGATCACTTCAGTTAAGCGTACGGCATCTTTTGGCATCCGCGCCTCAAAAGACGCTGTACTACCGCCGGTGATTTCAGCGCCGGCGTTATGAATTTTTTCGATAAAGTCCGGGTCCTTCAATATTTTGTCGATTTCCCTGTTCAGCAAAGCAATCACTGCAGCTGGTGTTCTGGCGGGCGCCATGACGCCGAACCATGCCGTCAACTCAAAGTCCGCGATCCCCAGGGCTTCAGCCACCGTGGGCACATCAGGAATCAATGGCGAACGCTTGGCGCCTGTGACAGCCAGGGCCTTAAGTTTTCCGGCTTTAATCTGCTGTAATACCAAGGGCAAATTGGTAAATCCCACTTGTAATTCACCGCGTAATAAATCCAATGTCACCTGGGAATTACCTTTGTAAGAAATGTGAACCATTTGCGTGCCGGTTTTCAGCCCCAGCATTTCAGCAGATAAATGGCCTGAACTGCCTACGCCGGGCGGACCATAATTGAGTTGTCCCGGCCTGGCTTTCGCCATTTGCACCAGTTCTTTCAAGGATTGAACGCCCAGCGAAGGGTGAACAGCAATCACATTTGTAACCTCAGCCAATTCGATCACCGGTACCAAATCAGTCATCGGGTTGTGGGGAAGTTTCTGGTAAAGCGCCGGATTAGTTACCAGCGGCAGGCCATTGATCAGCAAGGTGTAGCCGTCAGGGGCAGATTTGGCGACAAAATTGTTGCCGATGTTGGTACCTGCCCCGGGCATTTGTTCAACCACCACAGTCTGGCCGAGAGAAGCAGTCAGACGCGGTGCCATAGCACGTGCGATCACATCAGAAGTGCCTGCGCTCGCTGGTATCACCAGTTTGATGTTTTTATTCGGATAGGTTTGCGACCAGACAGACAAGGCGGTCAAAGCGGTCAAAGCGGTCAAGCATCCCATACAAAACATCAGCCGAAAAACAAAGCGTATGAGCCTCATGCGAAATCCTTTTTTCAATGGTGGTCTAGCAAACTGCCGAACCCGGCTTTCTTGTCGTTGATTCCGCAAGCACGCAATGCGTGCCAATAAGTGGCGGTGTTGATGGCAATCACGGGTTTGCCCAGAAACAATTCGGCGGCGGCCGCCAAGCGGATCATGGACAAATTGGTTCCCACCTGAACAATCGCGTCTACATCATCGCCGTCTATCGCCATGATGGCTTGCCTGCACATGGCATCTGTGGTGTGGGCAATTTGAACCGGGCTGGGTCGTTTCAAGCATATGTCCCGGACCACCGTGAAGCCGCAGTCCTGGTAAAAACGACGCACCTGATCGTTGGCGACATCAAAATAAGGTGACAGGAATGCAATCCGCCTGGCTTTGACGGCGTGGAGTGCAGATTCGGTGGCAAACGAACCGCAGGACACACCGACACCGACGCGTTCAGTCATCATCTTTAAATAGGATTGGGCACCGGAGCGGCCGTTCCAAAAGGTGGCAGCTGACATCCCCATGACCAGGTAATCGATCTCGCAGCTGCGCAATATATCAACTGCATCCAGGGTTGACTTGTTGATGTTTTCAACCAGTTGCAAAAAACGGCTCTGTCGCAGTAATCATAAACGACAATCCGGCCTATGCTTGATTTCCGTAAAAGTTTGATCAATAGTGCCTTGCACAAGGTGCTCCAACGGTTGCATTACCCACTGGAGGTCATGCTGACCTGCGTTCGCTGGTACGTGGCCTATC
>SHXP01000168.1 GCA_009693225.1 Limnohabitans sp.
ACCGGCGCATACGGCTCAATAAGCGAGACCAAGTCAGCCCATGGCACAACCAGGTTCATCTCTTCCAAGAATTCTCGCTTGCGAGTGCGTTTGGTGACCAATTCAAATCCAGTGTTGGCAAAGGTGGTTTGTTTCATCTACCTATAACGCTTGAGTCAGGCCTGTGGTTGACTTATGCAGTGACTTTTGCAGAGAATCCCTAAAGCGCTTAGAGGGTTTAGCCCCATGTCAAAATGATCAATAGCCAGACCGCAGCGCCCGCGCTGCCGGCATCACACGAACGGGAGAAAGTTGTGCAAGCACTCGGCCGCATGGAAGATTTACCGCTGGAATACCGCCAGGCCTTAAGCGATCACAACCTGGTGCCGTTGTGGCCCAGTTTGCGCGCTGTATTGCCGCCGCACACACCGGGCCCGCGCACACAGGCCACGCAATGGGATTACGCCACCATCCGTCCGCTGTTGATGCAAGCCGGTGCTTTGACGCCGATTGAAAAAGCCGAACGCCGCGTGCTGGTGCTGGCCAACCCCGGGCATGGCCTGGACAAGATGCAGGCCAGCAGCAGCATTTACCTGGGCATGCAATTGCTGCTGCCGGGGGAAGTCGCGCCGGCGCACCGGCACACCCCGAACGCGGTGCGCGTGATCGTCGAAGGCGAGGGTGCTTACACCACGGTCGATGGTGAAAAAAACATGATGCAGCGCGGCGATTTGATACTGACGCCGACCGGTTTGTGGCACGAGCACGGACACGACGGCGATAAACCGGTGATCTGGCTGGATGTGCTGGATTTGCCGCTGATGTATTACCTGGAAACCTCGTATGTAAAAGAGGGCGCTTCACAGACTGTCAGCGGCAGCGCCAGCGAGCGTGTGTATGCACACGGCGGCGTGGTGCCTGCACCCATGTTCGAGCGCAGCGACAGGCGCTACCCCATGCTGCGTTACCCCTGGGTCGAGGTGCGCGCCGCGTTGCTGGCATTGCACGAGGCACAGCCCGGTGCGGCGGCTGTGCAAGTCGCTTACATCAACCCGGAAAACGGCGGCGACAGCGAAAACGTGCTGGGCTTTTCCGCGCTGATGTTGCGTCCCGGTGAGCTGCTGCAACTGCCGGTGCGCTCACCCGCCATCGTCTTCCATGTGATCGAAGGCGCTGCCGTCGTGAAGGTCGATGACAAGGTTTTCACTCTGGGCGAAGCCGACACCTGCTGCGCCCCGGGTTACTGCCGGATACAACTGGAAAACACATCGGCAGTTCAACCTGCATTCGTGTTTCTGGCCGATGAAGCACCGCTACACCGCAAATTGGGTGTGTATGAAACCCGGCCGCAGGACTGAAGCTTGGCGACAGTGCGATGAACAAAGACCTGCCTGTACTCGTTGCCGGAGGCGGCATCGGCGGTTTTGCCGCAGCACTGGCCTTGGTGCGTCAGGGCTTTGCGGTCAAGGTGCTGGAACAATCGGAGAGCATCGGCGAAATAGGCGCCGGCATGCAACTCGGGCCCAACGCCTTTCACGCGTTTGATGCGCTGGGTATCGGCGACAAGGCGCGCAGCCACGCTGTCTATACCGACTACATGGTGATGACCGATGCGGTGGACGAATACGAGGTCGGCCGCATACCCACCGGCGAAGCGTTCAGGCGGCGTTTCGGCAATCCCTATGCAGTCATACACCGGGTCGATGTGCACCAGGCCTTGCAACAGGGCGCACAGGAGACCGGCAGGGTGCAATGCCTGAGCGCAACACGTGTGGTGCGTGTTGAACAGGATGAGCACCGGGTGACGGTGTTCGATCAGCATGGACATGCCCACACCGGACAGGCGCTGATAGGCGCAGACGGCGTGAAATCGGCGGTACGTGCGCAGTATGTGAACGACCCGGCGCGGGTCACCGACCACGTGGTCTACCGCGCTGTGGTGGATAAACAGGACTTTCCGCTCAACCTGCAATGGAACGCCGCCAGCATCTGGGTCGGGCCGGACTGCCATCTGGTGCATTACCCCTTGCGCGGCGGTGAACAATACAACGTCGTCGTCACCTTTCACAGCCGCGAGGTCGAAGAGTGGGGTGTGCGCGAGGGCAGCGCGGCCGAGGTGCACAGCTATTTTCAGGACATATGCCCCAAGGCGCGGCAGTTGATTGAGTTACCGAAAAGCTGGAAGCGCTGGGCCACGGCCGACCGCAACCCGATAGCGCAATGGAGTTTCGGGCGTGTGAGCCTGCTGGGTGATGCGGCACATCCGACCACGCAATACATGGCTCAGGGTGCTTGCATGGCGGTGGAAGACGCGGTCACGCTGGGCGAGGCGCTGCGTTTTTACGGCAACGATTTTGTGAAAGCATTTGAGCTCTACCAGCAATCGCGCATCGCCCGCACCGCGCGCATCGTCTTGTCCTCGCGCGAAATGGGACGCATCTACCATGCCAGGGGTGTGGAGCGGCTGGTGCGCAATGAGTTGTGGCGCGCTCGCAGTCCCGAGCGTTTTTATGACGCGGTTGAATGGTTGTACGGCTGGCGGGTGGACAATTGTCTGAGCACTGCAAAAGCCGTACCCGTTTGATCATTCCCCGAATTTTTCTGTGTAAAGGTACCAAGCAATGAGTTATGTTGTTCAACCACAGGCCGTCAATGCCTTGCCAGTCGCCGGCAGCGATGCCTTGTTTCCTGTGCGCCGCGTGTATTGCGTCGGCCGCAACTATGCGGCGCACGCGCGTGAAATGGGCTTTGACCCGGACCGTGAGCCGCCGTTCTTTTTCTGCAAACCCGGCGACACGCAATCCGTGGTGGCCGTGCCGGCTGACACGACGGTGAGCATTCCTTACCCGCCCTTGACCGCCAATTTCCATTACGAAATTGAACTGGTGGTGGCCATCGGCCGCGGCGGTAAGAATATTACTGTCGAGCAGGCCGCGTCGCATATTTACGGTTATGCCGTTGGGCTGGACATGACTCGGCGCGATTTGCAGATCAAGATGCGCGAGCAGGGCAGGCCCTGGGAGATCGGCAAGGCGTTTGACTTCGGCGCCCCGGTCGGTCTGCTGCATCCCAAATCCGTGACAGGTGAATTGCTCAACGCAGATATTGCCCTGGATGTCAACGGTGAAACCCGCCAGAGCAGCAACCTCAGCCACCTGATATGGTCTATCAATGAAACCATTGCCAATCTGTCGACCTTGTTTGAACTGCAAGCGGGCGATCTGATTTTCAGTGGTACCCCCGAAGGCGTGGGTGTCGTCAAACCCGGCGACACCATGCACGGGCGCATTGCCGGCTTGACGCCTATATCAGTCAAAGTGGTTTAAGCCTCAGTCATTCCTTGGAGTTGGGCGTATGAACATCGTTCATGCTTTTTTGAACCGGGCCCGCAGTCACCCGCATCTGGCAGCCGTCAGCTGCAGTGGACAGACCATCAGCTTTGCTGAATTGGCCGCACGCAGTCATGCCCTCGCCGCAGTCATGGTGAAAGAATTTCAACTGGCTGCGGGCAGCCGGGTTGTGATTTGCATGGAAAACAGAGCGGCGTTTTTCGAAACCCTGTTTGCCAGCTGGATCGCCGGCATGTGCGCCGTACCGGTCAATGCCAAGTTGCATCCCAAGGAAGTCAGGCAGATTGCGTCCGATTGCGGTACTTCGCTGGTTTTTACCAGTGACTATTTGCTCGAAGGCTTGCTGCCGGTACTGTCGGATGCTGCCCAAGCCGCGCCCCTGGTGTCTGTCGATACTGACGCTTACCGGGGCATGCTGCGCCGCGCGCCTTTGCCCTGCATGGACATGCAGCCCGACGATGTGGCCTGGCTGTTTTACACCAGCGGCACCACCGGTGTACCCAAGGGCGCCATGCTGACACACCGCAATCTGCTGAGCATGTGCCTGCACTACGGCGCAGACATCGACTACGTGATGGCCGGTGACACCATGTTGCATCTTGCGCCGCTGTCGCACGGGGCCGGCCAGTACAGCCTGCCGCATATTTTCAACGGCGGGCATCAGGTGATTGAAAAGTCCTTCAGCCCGGACCTCCTGCTCGAGGGTTTGCAGCGTTATCCGCGCGTCTCCCTGTTTGCCGCACCGACCATGATCACGCGTGCCTTGCGTACGGCTGAAGGTCTGAGCAATGCAGGCGGCAATTTGCAGGCCCTGATCTACGGCGGCGCACCCATGTATGTGTCTGACTTGTTGAAAACGCTGGATGTGTTCGGCCCGCGTCTGGTGCAGATTTACGGACAGGGCGAAAGCCCGATGACCATCACCCAGTTATCGCGCCAGGATCACCAGGGCAATGGCGATGCCGCGCACCTGGCGCGGCTGGCATCCGGCGGCATTGCCCGCATGGCAGTACAGGTGCGGGTGGTCGACGACGACGGCCGCGACCTGCCCACGGGCGAGCCCGGCGAAATCATCACCCGCAGCGACACGCGAATGCTGGGTTATTGGAACAACCCCAAGGCCACGGCATCCGCCATACGCGAGGGCTGGCTGTGGACCGGCGATATCGGTTCATTGGATGAACTCGGTTACCTGACGCTGCGAGACCGTTCCAAAGACATGATCATTCGCGGCGGCAGCAATATTTATCCGCGTGAAATCGAAGAAGTGCTGCTGCGCCATCCCGCTGTCTCCGAGGTGTCGGTGATCGGCGCTGAAAGCGCCGATCTGGGTGAAGAACCGGTGGCGTTTGTGGTGCTTAAGAACGGCATGTCAGTGACGGCTCAGGAACTCGACAGTCTTTGTCTGGACAATATAGCACGCTTCAAGCGGCCGCGCGAGTATTTTTTCCGCCAGGATCTGCCGAAAAACAATTACGGGAAAATCCTCAAAACTGCTTTGCGCCAACTTTTCAAACAAGGGGACACATGATGAATACTGTTTATATCGCCGGAACCGGTTCGACCCGTTTCGGCCGCCACTCGGACTCGACCATAGAAGCGCTGGCGGTCGATGCCGCTGCGCTGGCTATTGTTGAATCCGGTATTGATCGCTCGCGCATCGGTGCGGTCTACCTGGGCAATTTCGTCAGCGGCCCCTTGAACGGCAAGGAAGTGCTGGCCGGCATCGTGGCGAAACGCCTGGGTTTGCACGGCACTCCATGCACCAAGGTCGAAGGCGCCTGTGCCTCCGGCGGCATTGCCTTCAGGCACGCCTGCATGGCGGTGGCCAGCGGCATGTGCGACGCGGCGCTGGTCGTCGGTGTGGAAACCATGATGCATGCATCCACCCCGGAAATCACCTCGGCGCTCAACTGTGCCATGGATAATGAAAACGACGGCCCGAGCGGGCTGACCTTCCCCGGTGTGTTCGGGCTGGCCTGGCGGGTGCATGCCGAGAAATACGGCACCACCCGTGAGGACATTGCCGCCGTCATCATCAAGAACAAGGCCAACGGTTTGAAAAACCCGCTGGCTCAAATGGGCGCAGACCT